>DATDCV010000605.1:0-3862 GCA_036524155.1 Verrucomicrobiia bacterium | reverse complement strand
TTGTCCCGAGGTTCGTGAGCGCCTGTCGCACCTTTTGGATGAAATCCTCGGGCATGGACGCCGTATCATCATCGAAATGAAGCGGCTCCACCAGGTTCTTGATGCGGGCGCGCTTTGAGTTGCCTTCCTTGTAACGCAACTTACACACCGTCTCGACGCGGCATACTTTTACGCGATTCATCTGCTCCGCTACCACCACCTCTTTGTCCACGAGCCGTTCGGTTATTTCGTCATACCAGACCTCGACTTCGACCCGCCGATTAAGCGCCTTGCCTTGTTCGGTGGCATTGCTCGCTATCGGCCGGGATTCGCCCATGCCCTCGTACGTAATCGACTCAGCCGGCAGATGGAGGGCTTTTTGGAAGTGCTCGGCGGTGACTCCTGCGCGTTCCCGCGATAAGGTGAGGTTGTCGCCATACTTTCGTTTCACTTCTCTGAAGAGCTGCGCGTTGTCCGAGTGGCCCACGAAATGCAACCGGACGTTGTTCTTGTCTTTCATGCTGTCAAGCACGTCGCGCAGACGCTGGACATAGCCTTCGGGAATCTCCGCCTCCCCCGATGCAAAGTGAATCGGCGGGACAAGGTTCTGCAGTTTAATGGTCTTGACAACCTTCTCAGGGACCTTCTTCACTTCGACCTTGTCGCCTTTTTTGTCGTCCGCGTCTCCGCCCAGTTCCCACGAGGTGCGCGGTTCATCGGTTCCCGCCTGTTTCTCGACCGCCTGGCCGAGAGCGGGCGTCTCCGACACTCGCGTTTCCGAAGCCGCCGCTTGACTGGAAACGGGCGCGGTGTTCGTTTCCGCCATCGCCACGGCAGAAACGAGACACGATACGACTAGTATGAAAATACGTTTCAACATTTCCTTATAATTCCCTTGAGCAAACATCCTGACAATTTTGCGTTATTGCCCTTCGTTTACCACCGGTCTTCTCGCGGGAGGTCCGCCACGCCGCCAGAAGATTTCGGTCTCAATAGTCAACTCGTAGCCTTCCTGCTTCCATCTCTCTGCGATTTCACGCTTGATTGCCTCAGTACGCGCCTTCACGTCTGCCGGATCTTCCACATCCGCAAGGTATGAAATACGGAGAATGGCTCGCGCTTTGCGCAATTCACCGAGCAACATATCGATTCTCGGCTTCCATTGCGGACGCATCTCGGTGGATCCGGGCTCGAACACGCCGTCGGCAATGTCCAGGCGCACGACGCGATGAAGTGTCGCACCGAAATTGTATTTTATCGCCTTGCCTCTGGTCAGACGACGCACGAGCGGATTGTCGGTGGTCACGCGATACCCAGTCGGCAGCGTCCGGTCATCGAGTTTCAAGATAAAGTTGCCGCCCCGATCCTCGTTGGGGACCGCTGCGCAGGTGATGTGGTAACGACCCTCCTTATCCGTCGTCACAATGAGGCCGCGCGCGCTCACGATACGCACCCCTCCCAGTCCTTTTTCGTCCGGATCTGGGTAGCCGTTGGCGTTGGCGTCATCGAACACCTTGCCGATGATGTCCGTGCAATCGAAGGTGGGATCAGGAACGATGCGCACTCTCGCCGTGGCAACGGTGGTCAAAGCTTCGCCTGTGCTGCTGCTCAGCACCTGAGCGCTGTTGTCGTAGTCACCTTCCTTCACGCCTGCGCCTACAACGAGCAGGAGCTTGATGGTGTGATCGCCGCTCGTCAGCTGCAGATTGTTCCAGCGCAGATCGCGCGTGGTTTTCACAGGTTCGAGCGGGCTGCCGTCGAGGCGTGCTGATCCCTCGACATATTTAAAGCCGGGCGGGAAGCGGTCTACGACGCTCAGGTCCGTCAGAGCCGCTCCCAGCGTGTTCTTGATCGTGATCGTGTACGGCACCATTTGGCCGCGCGACACATTGAGCAACAACGCTATCTTCGTGATCGAGACCGCGGTATTCAACGGAGGATCGAGCGGAATATGATTATTGAAGAGATCGCTGCCGCCCGAAGCTGAGTTGTTCAGCAAGATGTGCAGGTAATACTTCGTGCCCACGGAACCCGCTGGGACGCTTGTCGCCGGGGCGAACTCGGACGGCTGCGCTTCGCAGAACGTCGCCGTCGCAGGAATAGCATCGTCAGCGCTGCCCGGACATCCGGGAACCGAGAACGGGGCGGTGGTTTCGCTCGTCGTAGGCGCAATAACGCCCGAAGGCATGGGACGGTATCCATTCGCCGGCGGCGTGACGCGAATAAGATAATCGGTCCCCGACGGGCAGGATGGGTCGCTGAAGTTCAAATCGAACTTGTAGAAGCCCTGGTTGAGCGTCACCTGGTTCTGCTGGGCCGGGTCAACGAAACAGCTCGCGGGAAGCGCACTGTTCGTCGAAGCCCGCATCATGGCAACCGTGGCGCCGGCAATCGGTGTGCGCCGGATTGAATCGTAGATCACGCCGCTCGGATCTATCGGCAGATCCAGGTTTTGCAGATTGCTGCCCGGTGCTGCGGTGATATTGGCAATCCGCTGCGGGTAATCGTGCTGCTGGCCGTCATTAAACGGATAGTGGCCGAGGCCTAACTTGGCAGTCGTCGCGGTCGCCCCGGGAGCGCTGAATTGCAGCTCATACGAATCACCGGAGCCCGTCGGTGCGAGCCCGTTAATCCGGTAAAAACCGTCGTTGTCGGTAACCACGCTCCCCAAAAGCTGGCTGTTCCGGTAGACCTGAACCGTCCAGCCGGTCAGGTACCGTTCGTTGCTGTCGCATGTCTTGTTGAAATTTGCGTCGTGCCAGACACGTCCGTTCAGAGTTGCGCTTCCGGGTGTGCCGCCGATGTCCACGGAGGCGCTGCCCGAGGCGTTCTGGGTCGGCGTGTTCCACGTGACCTGCGCCGTATTCGTAATCGTCGTGCCGATCGAGCCCGACACGATCTTTGCATGGAATCGCAGGACCGCGGTTGCGTTCGCGGGCAGGTTTCCGTAGACTGACGAGTAATCCGCCGTGACGACCGGACCCGTGACGGTGATCCCGGAGCTCGAACCATTCAGCACTGCTGATCCGGGCACATATGAGAGCTGGCCGGGCAGAATATCGGTGATTACCACGTTGGTAGCGACCACCGTGCCGATATTGGTCACCTGCACGAGATATTCGAGTTCGGCGCCGACTTCGGCGGTTCCGCCGCCGACGACGGCGACTTGCTTGGTGATCGTGAGCATCTGCGCGTTTCCGACAGTGATAACGGTCGGCTGGTACCCGTTGGTCGGGTTGCCGTCAGCGTCGGTCGGTAGCGCCGGCAATTGCGCGGTCGCCACGCTGCCCTGGTTGCTGATTATCGTTCCCGAAGGCACGCCCGCGTTAACCTGTACCTTGAAGGTCACGATGCCGGAGCCGCCTGCCGCCAGCGTGCCGCCGCTCGACGGGGGTGAGGGCGGGGTCTGACCGGAGGAAACGACGCCGATGCCGCTTGCGAGGGGCGATACGCCGGCGCTGGGATCCGGTACAGCCCCGCCGTTCATCACCGTCGAATTGGCCACATAGCCGGTATTGGCGGGAACAGCGTCGGTGAGCACCACGCCCGTCGCCGGAGTCGCCCCCGAGTTGGTCAGGGTGATCGTGTACTGGAGCACATCGCCCGGGTCCACGTTCCCGTTATTGTTGTTGTCCACGACGAGCTGGACGGTCTTAAGCGCGGAGACCAACGGCAGATTGCCCACAATGACCGTCGTAGGATCGTTCAGCACAGGGGTCGCCGGATTGTCGGACGGCTGCTCGGGGAAGAGCCCGCTGCCCTGTCCGGAACCATTCGCAAAGCCCTGATTGGAGATGATGGTGCCGTTCACGACGCTGGTGCTGATCGTTACGTCACACGTGACAGTGGCCACATTGGCGGCGGCTGCGCCCGCGTCAGCGGG
>DATDCV010000604.1:0-16929 GCA_036524155.1 Verrucomicrobiia bacterium | reverse complement strand
ATATGCTCTGATGTCTCCGCTTACTCTGACCACCCTCCTTCTGAAAGCGTCAAGTGGTGCTTGGCATGACGCTTACGCATATCTGCACGGCAGCGTACTTGACCGGGGGATCCGTGGCATAGGGTTTCAGGCCTTTGATGCCGTTCTCGATGAAGAAGCTCAACGCCCTGGATGAGATAATCGCAATTTGTCCGACCAAACGCTGATCTCCCATGTCGTTGGAAGCAACATCCCGAAACCATTGAAAGTCCTGTTGAGCCAAGTCAGCAGGTTTAAACTGCAGCTCCTGGTCGCCTTCGATGATACTGGCAGCGCCGCATCGCGGACAACTTGACGACGCTAAGAGATTACCAATGCTCGGCTTGCCCGGAGTTCGGCTCGTAATGCTCAACTGAAAATACCTCGCCTCCTTTTCGAGCCGATCGCTGTGCGAATCAAAAGCTTTTTCTTCCGGGGTGTAATCCGAGCCAGCCTCCAGGCACGGCGTGAAAGAGACCCCCGAAAATCGCTGCGGGTCCATCAACTCTTTCAGCCGTCGGGAAATCAGGTAGATCCGAGGGGAGATCGGATGGTTCTTCACCGCGATGTCGCTCTGATCTAGTGCCTTCGCGAGCGGAGGCGTTACCGTGACCCTCTGAAACTGCTCTGCCCTATTCCAGCACATCCCTTGACCACCGCCATCGCAATTTAGCCGAACAAAGTCCTGGATGTATTCCCGCGTGTCGCGAACCGAAAAGTAATAGAATGGCCGCTCCAACGGTCCCTTGCCACAATGCTCGACCAACACCTTCCGGATTAGTGTGACTCGTTTTCCCGCGCAGAAGCGCACAAAGTCAGCCTCCTCTGTGCTCTGATCTTGCAGGAAATACGGGACCCTCAAACGGCTCAAATGGGTCTTGAACCGTTCTGCTATCTCCATCCAGGTGCCAGTGTCGCACTTTATTTGATAATAGGCAATCTCTCGTTCCATAGCGTATTGATTATGGCCCAAGCACGATGGACTTGACAGTCTGGGGATTCATATTACCACCAGTCGCCATAACATGCTGCCAGATCTGCATGCCGATTCTGTATTGCTCCTCCCAAGACTTCGTCGATGTGAAATCTCTCAGCCGAGAGAAGCCAGGAAGCCAAGAATGGCCAGAGCTGTAGATCTTTGTTATTTCGAGGTGAATCGGCGTTGGTGTTGGCACGATATTGGCCAAGGAATTGATTGCTCTTTCTCCAAACTGCTGCACCCCCCTTGTTTGCTCAATGATATGATGCCACCGAATGTTCGCCGGGTTTGACCGGCTTCCAGCGTTTACGAGCGGGTTGAGCGCGGCTTTTAACTGCGGAAATGAGCTCCAGTTCTGCGATTGAAGCGCCTGCGATCGGGAAACAACAGTGGTTGAATGCTGCAAAACCCTCTGCATCGTGGGAATCGCTTGCACTCCTAAGCTGCGGATGTACTCGAGCGCTCTTGGACCGAGCTGAGTTAGATAGGTCGTGCCCAGGGTAATCAGAGGTAGTGTTCTCGCTGCGAGGAGCGCGGGCGCACCTCGAGCAGCATTTAGAGTCTGAACCGTGAGTTGAATTCCCATCGAAGCCAGCGTCTGGATGAAATCCGTGTTTCCACTCGGGTCTATGCGGTTGACCGGATCAGCATGAGCATATAGGTACTTGTGCAGGGACAGGGCGTCCTCTTGGTTCCGCTCGAAGGTATCCATCGTCCAGAAGCGGCCAATCTGTGGGCTGTAGTATCTAGCGCGGAGGTAATATAATCCCAGGTCCTCATCGTATTCCTCGCTGCAATACAGGCGTGTGTTCGGGGTACGGCTCGCACGATTTTCAGGAGTTTGCTCAACCAGGATACCAAATGCATCGTAGCTGCACGTGTCGGTTACGGCCCCCGCTGTATTGAAGAGGAGACGAACATTATTATGGCCGTCCAAACCGTAAAAGTCACCAGTCCAGGAGCCGCCAACGTATCGCTGCTGACTTAAAACCGTATGACCGTAGAAGTACATCCGGGTCCCGACGTGAGTGCTGCCGTCGAGCTCGGCCAAAACCTGAGGGTATCCGGTGGGGTTCTGGTCATCAACGAGGTATTCGCAAACTCTGGTAGTGCCGTCGAGTACAGTTTTTCTGATGCGATTGCCGTCGCCGTCATAAACGATGGTGATGGTTTTGCCTCCACCTGAGGCGGTGATCAACCGATTTTCTTCGTCGTAGGTGTAGCTGTAAGTGGCTTCAGTGGCGTCAACCAAGCCGTCCCCGTTCAGATCGGGGGTGATCGTATTGCCATTCACATCGAAATACGCGCTTGCCGTTGTGTCCACGGCATCATTATCGAAGCGATCATTGCGGTCGAAGTGAACAGCGGCAGCCGTTGGCTGGACACCCGCGACAGTTGAACTGCGGGATTGACGGTTGCCGACGCGATCGTAACCGGACCCGGCGGCGTATTCGGGGGCATCGTCGTAAACTATGTTTCCGGTAACAGCCCCGGCAGGGATATCTTCCCGGGTGAGCCGATAAAGCTTATCGTAGGAGTAATTGACGAAGCGGCTCGCGGAGCCTATTGACTCGCGGGCGGCCATACGGACCCCGGTCCGGCCCAGCGGGCGATCGACCGGATTGTAATTGAAGCTGGCGACGGGGTTACCGTCTGTCGTGACGGACAAATCGGTGAGCCGATTCCGTTGGTCGTAATGATACTGGGATTGAATTTGGGCTAGCGGAGGGGTTGTTATTGTGGTTTGTTCCAGATTTCCCACGCGGTCGTAACCGTATGAAGCGCTGCCGTGCTCGGGCGTGCTTGAAAGCCATTCGGAGTTCTCCAGACGACCAAGGTCGTCCCAGGTGTAGGCCACATCGTAAACGCGAGGATACGTCAGATAAGGCGTGATCCTCATGCCTTTGACATGGCCCAGTGGATCATGAGCGTAAGAAAGGGAGTATTTTGTTGTCCCGCCCAGTGGAGTATCCTTCTGTGAAAGGAAGCCGAAGTCGTCATAAAAATATGACGTGGTGCCGAGCGCATCAACCATTTGCTTTCGCTTCCCATCGGGCCAGTACTCGAATGTGGCCACCGGGGCCCCCGACGGATCGGTGCCATAGATCTTCTTGTGGAGGCGGTCCATCTCATCATTGACGTAATATACTGTGCGGCTATCGAAGCCGACTTTTTTCGTCCGGAGGACGCGCGGCGCGCCCGGTGTGGTATCTTTGGGGACGATCTCGTATGACGTGTCCTCCGATCTGGGTGAGGCGATGGGAAGAGTGCGCTTGGTCCGCCGGCCGAGCTTGTCATAAGCGAACTTCGTGGACCGGCCGGCTGCGTCCTGCTGCTCAATCAGGTTCGACGCTTCGTCGTACACGTACTTGGTAATCGTCTGCTCGGGCAAGTCGAATGCATTTGTCACCTCGATGAGGCGTCCCATTGCATCGTACTTGAGTCCTGTTGTCACGCCTGAAAGGTCCGTCTCTCCGACGCGCCGGCCGGCCTTGTCGAAGATCGTTACTGCAACGGGAGGAGGAGTTTCGCCATCAACCACTGGCGGCCGTGTAGAGATGAGCCGGTTTAGTTCGTCATATTCGAAGATCATAACGCGCTCAAGCGCGTCGGTAAATGACGTCTGATTGCCGTTTTCATCGTAACTATAGCTGGAAACACGGCCCAAGGCGTCCTGCACAGTATTCCGACGGCCGGCGTCATCATAAGTGTAAGTAGTCACAGAGCCGCGTTGATCCCTAGCGGTGCGAATATGGCCTGCGTCGTCGTATTCGGTCGAGGAGCTGCTAATCACGAGCGGAGGCGGATCTCTCAATTCAGAGTTCCGCGTCGAGCCTGTGTTTGGGACGTGAATACTGATGTTCTTCAGGCGCTCCGTGCGGATAGCCCGGCCTGCAGGATCATATACGGTGCGTGAGCCGTTAGCCGTCGTTACTGTTTGATCGCCTGTTGGCGCGTTGTGTTTGTCGGTTGTGATCTCAGCCCGACCGAGCGCATCATAAACCGTCCGAGTCACGGTGCCATCCGGAAACTCGGTTTGGCTGAGATTCCCGCGCACGTCATAGCGGTGTGAGGTAACGCGGCCGAGCATATCGGTGGTTGTCTCTGGTTTGCCCTGTAAATTGTATGTCGTGCGGGTGATGTAGTCCTCGGACCCCGCTGCATTCAAGGGCAAGGTGGTCTTAATCAGGCGGTTCTGATCATCGTACTGAAAGCGGGTCACAGCAGTCTCGTACTCTTGAGGGCTCGTGTCGGGAATCTGGCGTGTGATCCGCTCCACCAGCCTATTGCCGTTCGCGTCATAACCCCCGGCCCAACTCCATTCCTCCGCACAAATGGTCTCGGACAATACTGTGTTGCGATCCGCGTCCTTAAAAAACGTAGTTCTGATGACATTTCCCGCGGCGTCATAGCCGTACTCGGTTAGGGCGTTCACCGGATCGATTACGGCCTTCAGCAGTTTTGAATCATTATAGTATTCGTACGTTGTGGAAACGGGAGTCTCATCCTGCATGCCGACACGTAGTGTCTGCGTGGTAGTCTTGAGGTTCCCCGCTTCGTAGGAGTTCACGGTCAGGTGTCCTCGGGCGTCGGTCACCGTTTTAATCTGACCGTTGTCGTTGTATGTATATCGCGTCGTGTGTTTAAGAGGGTCGGTAACGATCTCCAGGAGCTTGTTGGGCCCTGAGTACGAGTAGGTTGTGGTCTTGGAGAGGGGATCGGTGTCGGTGAGCAGGTGATCCTCCAGATCGTATGTGCGGGAGGTGGTGTGTCCAAGGGGATCGGTTGTGCTCGTCACATTTCCGCGCTCGTCGTAAATGTGATCGGTTCTGTGGAGGAGCGGATCAATAACTGTTTCTCTCCTTCCCTCCAAATCGTGCTCGAAAGTAGTGATATTGCCTGCGGCATCTTTAATCTCAAAAAGCCTGCCGTCGGGATCATATCGGTTGCGAGCGGCAGGGTTGTTTAACGGATCTCTGATCTCGCTGATGTAGTGTGGGAGGGACGGGTCGTAAATGTAGTTCACTACTGCATAGCGCTCAGCCTCCGTAGCCCCGTCCTTGTTGACGAGCTTGTGCACGGCCGTCAAGTCCCCATTGACGTAATCGTATTTTATGGCGGGAAGGGATCCCGGGATCGGATCTCCCGTTGCCGGATTGACCGCTTTAGCGTCGTAGATTTCGGAGATGTACCCGTCATTATTCCGGTTGATGCGTACAGAACGTGTTTTGGTATTGTCTGCCGTGTAAGAGGAAATTGAGAACGGCGCCGTTCCCGTCTGTTCTCCGATCACAGTATGATCACCGGAAACGGTGCGGATGCTTGTGACGTGGGCCTGACCGTAGGCGTGCACGAAGTTGCGCCCCCCGCCGTAATGATGCTCTCCAAGGTCCTCTCTTTTTATGGTGTATTCCGTGCCGTCGAGCATTTTGAGGGTGAAACCAGAGAAGTCGTAATTATCCAAACCGGCGAGGGGGGCGGCTGTCCAGAAGACGAACCCTCCCCAGAATGCGACGATTCGATCTTCACCGGGCAGAGCCGATAATGTCGCTGTGACTCCCGGCGGAGACTTCCATTTGGCATAATAGCAGAAGTCCGCTTCGTCGCCGGGTTGGCAAGCGCCCTGCTCAAGGTAAAAAGCAAAGGTAGTTCGCCTGCCGTCTGGAAGGCTCAGAGTGACATCCCTTCCGCCTGCGACCCGCATGTTGAAGGTGGGCGGGTCTCCTGGGTCTGGATCATTATCCGTGGTCATGGCCCGATCTTCATTAATCTCCAGCTCCACATCGCTCACAGACAGCGTCCAACCGTGGCCGAATTGGCCGACGGCGGGATTGAACGAGCTGTAGGTGCGGACAAGGGTTAATGGCATGCCGCTGGCCGGCAAAACGAGATCTTGCTCGCTGAAGGTGAACGCGCCCACTTTGAGGTTGTTTTCCAAGATGAAGCTGACATCAGATGCAAGTTGCCCGTCCACCTCAAGCTCAAGGACGTAGGCGCCGTTGCGAACCCGTGAAAAGTCGAGCACACCAAGGACTTCATTCACCTTTCTTCCAGTGGTGGCAGGGGTGTAATCGGCTATGAGCTGCCAGCAGGGCGGGTTCGCATAATTATCGGAGCGGTACAAGCGAAGCGTGTAGGCGATGTTGAGTCCCGGGTCTTGATTGACATTGCTAGCGGTTCCGCGAGCTTCAAACCTGCCTTCGCGGACTACTTGTCCATCCGTCAGGTTTGAAATCTCAGCGATAGGCATATCCCCCACGTTGCCAATGCGAATGCGAACGGGATCAGATAGAGTTGCCAGGCCGTGCGAATCCAGAGCGCGAGCCTGCAGGGCGTAGACGCCGGTCACCTGACTGTTCCAGAGCAACCTGTAATAACCTTCTGCCGGGGCGAAGCTTTCACCGATCTTTTTGTTGTTTGCGAAGAATTCCACTTTTGCTATTGCCCCCTCCGACGTTGACGCAGTTGCGGAAATTTCAAAAACTTGACCCGCGGTAAAAGTCGCATTCTCCGCCGGGCTGAATATCGCTACTGTGCTATCCAGTATTGTGATGTAAGCTCTCCCAGTTGAGAGGCCGTTACGACCGTCTGAAATCGTGTATTCGATTAAATCTTCCCCGTACGAATCCGGCGGAGGAGAGTACATTATGGTTTTCCCTTCGGTGCCGATCTGTGCGGCGCCATTTTGAGCCGCGACGGTTACGATGATTAAAGGATCACCGTTGGAATCACTATCATTGTACAATACGCGTATGAGATTGTCCGTACTGTTCTTCTGGACAAGCGCGTAATCATCGGCGGCAACCGGGAAGGCATTTGGGATGCGTTTGGCCACAGAGATCGGGACCTGAGGGGTGGTGCCGACGTGACCGGCGGAGTCGTATGCCCACGCGGAAAGGAGGTAGGAACCAATTGGCGGGTTGCGCCATAGGCATGTGTACGGGGCGGCGGTTTTTTCGCCGAGGAGAATCCGGCCCGCCGGCGTGGCAGCAAAAAATTGCACTTTTGAGGCAGTCCCAGAGGTGATTTCTGCCGCAATGCTGATATCCGAGGGTGCGTGGAAAACGGTTCCTCCAAAAGGCGCGGTCAGATTGATCGTAGGTCCCGTGCCTGGTGTGGGGACATAAGCCTTGGCGGTAAAATTGATACCTTGCGCCAAGTCGTGCACCAGCCCAGCCTCACTCCTCGGTCCGGGTGTGGTAATGTCATTGAGCCGAAGCAGGACTTCTGCGGAAGCGTTTGGTGGTAATTGTGGCAGAGTTGTCGGAATCGCTGTGAAGCTCGAGAGCAACTCGACAAGCACCTCGGTGGTATTGGCGGTCCCAGCATTACGGATGGTGATTGTTTTTGTTGTGTCAATGCCAAAGTCGATCACTCCGAGATCAGGAATATTGATTCCGTCAGCCCAAACTTGCAGGCGAGGAGCAGGACTGCAATTGTCGAGATTCGTGAGTTTTATCTTATAGGTGCCGTATTGGCGGGGGGAATGAGAAGTGACCTCGACAGTGAAAACACCAGATGCTTTTGCAGTGAACTGCAAGCTGGGCGGGCCAATAGTAGAGTGGCTAGCGGAGGCAACAAGCATTCCCAACGCATCTCTGAGGTAGATGTGGCAGGGGAATTCAGGCTCGAGCACGTCTAACGTAAACGTAACTCCGGTATTGACGCTGAATTTGTAAAAGTCGGTACGTTGTCCAGCTCCTCGGAAAAGTGACTCTTGATCCAACGCATCCAGCGCGCCGGATTCGATCTGATTGCAGTAGAGCGGGGTTGGCTCTGCGCCGATCACGGTCACGGAGACAGTTGCGGTGGCTGTGTTGCCGTTCGCGTCCACGGCAGTATAGTCGAAACTGTCGTTCCCCACGAAGTCAGGATGAGGAGAATAGGCGATGGCTGAGCCGCCAAACACGGCCTCGGTGGTGCCATGGAACGGCGTTCCCACTGCCGTGATGGTCAACAGCGCGCCGCCTGGACTATAGTCATTGGCGAGCACGTCAATCAGCTTGGTTCTGGTCCCGTGGTGTGCCGACGCTTCGTCTGCGTGTGCGACTGGGGTTTGGTCGGCGGGGAGCGGGACACTAGATCCAGAACTTGAGACACTGCCAACCGGCAATTTGGCGACAACTGCCACGAGGCAGAGGCAATCGTCTCCCGAATCTACGCTTTCAAGGACTAATCCGGAGGAAGGGCCGATCGTGGGTCCTTGCTTTATGTCCCACAGACCTCTGCAATTGGGATCGGAATTCGGAACGGAATTACCTGCGAAAAGCTGCACCTGCGAGCCTCCGTTGCACGTCGGAATCACTGCTGGTTGCCACCAAATCGCACCGTTCAAGCTGAGAGAAGGGTCAGCGAAAGGAGTATAGCCGGGCTCGCCTTGATAGCCCTCCTCGTACTGGCCATCGGAGACATGCAATTCCAGGGTCGCCTGGCCTGAAGTAAAATTAACAGCGGGGGCTTCCACACGCCACTCTGGTTCAGCCGGGCTGAGTAGAAGTTTGCCGCTTTGGTCCAAACGCGCTACACGAAGCCGTTCCTTTCCTGAAAACGACGAAAACTCGCCTGCTACGAGAATGGTGCCAGTGTCCTCTACAGCGATCGCGTTGATTGGCGAGGCTGCACCTGTGCCAGCGTCAAATCCTGCATCTAGGGTGCCATCTGTTTGAGAAAGACGAGCAACCCGTCCGTGAAGGTTGAAACTGCCGGCAATTAGCACTTTGTTGTCGCTCTGGATGGCAACAGCCCGAACAGAATTGTCTGGCGCCCAAGGGGTAAAATTCTCGTCCAAAGAGCCGTTCGGATTCAAACGAGCAACGCGAGTTCGCACCTGGTTATTGAAAGTCGTAAAGTCGCCCCCAATTACTGGCTTGCCGCTGGAATCAATTGCTAAGGCATTGACTGTAGCGTTTGCACCGGTACCAGCGGCGTTGAACGTGGTATCAAGGGTACCCGAACTGTTGAGGCGCGCTATTCGCCCGCACGGGGTGCTTGCAACGCCCGAAAATGCACCCGCAATCAGCAAACCGTTCACGGATAAGCATGCGGCCTTAACCTCTGCATCTGGTCCTGGCCCAGGATCGAATTGCACATCCAAACTTCCATCCTGATTAAGGCGCGCCACCCGGACTCTTGTTTGTGGCCCGAGCGCTGTCTCAAGCTGAGTGAAATCGCCAGCTATAATGATTTTGCCGTCGGCTTGCTCTACCAGCGTGTTTATGATCCCATTTGGGACCGGCGAGTTAAAGTCCGCGTCGACTGCGCCATTAGCGGCCAACTTTACCAGATTAACGTGGGCCTGGCCATCAAACGTCCCGAAGGCGCCCGCGACCAAAATACTCCCGTCCCCCCTTATTAAGAACGATTTAATCTGTATGGATGAAGCGTCTGCTGGTCCGCTACCTGGGTCAAAGCTCATATCGAGAATCCCGTTCGGTAGCAGCCGTCCCAAGTGGTTTCTTGGCTCATTGCCTGAAATGTAGGAAAAGCTGCCGCCGAGGAGTAGCCGTCCGTCGGCCTGAACACGGATTGAGCTTACGGCGTTATTAATCTGATAGCTCAACCCGTAATTTGAGTCGTTTCCTTGCCAGAGAACGACATCCCGTCGGTTGGCCGGGTTCGGCTCGTCAAAGATTACAATCATCGACGCACCATTAGCCTCGGCCTCTTTGGCCTTGCTCAAGCCTCGCAGCTCGTATTCCCCACTCCCAAATGCGAGAACCAAAGGAGTGATATCGGCCCTGTACGCTTGACTGTTCGCGTATCTATGCCCCGCGTCAACGTACCAACGATTGTCCTGGGCCACGCCGATATTGCAGCCTGTAAAAAGACGGCCATTCACTAATATACTTTGGTTTGCGTTAAGGTCTGAGGAGTCGGTTGATCCGTGCCAGTAAAGGCACGCTTTCTTAACGAGCCCGGCGACTCCCTGCAGGGTGAGCACTGCCCGCTCCTCATCTTTCAAGCTTCCTATTCCGGCAGATACGACGCCGACGTTTTGAAAGGACTCAGTCTCAGAGAAAGGCCGCACAATTAACGTTGCAGAGTCAGAGGCAGTCTGCTGCGCGCTATCGATCGCAGTCAATCGGAGCACGTAGGTCCCAGGTTTGCTGAAACTCGCCATAGTTGAGGCCAAATGCTCGTTGTCGAAGATCACCTCACCCTCGCCCGAGACTTTGGACCAAGTGACAGATAATGTGTCAGGGTGATCATCTTGAACTGTGCCGGGAAGATAGGCGAAGCTTGGCAATGTCAGAGTTTGATCCGGACCTGCATTGACCAGTGGAATGTCGTCCGCTGCTGTGACGTGAACGGTCAGCTCATCCTGACCGGCGAGTTCAGAATCACTCGCCGACAGGCGCAATAGGTATTCACCCGGGGCACCAAACCTGACCCGTATGTGCGCGATGTTTGGGTCTGGAGCCGCGGACAAAAACTGAACACTTCCGGGTCCGCTGATTTTTTTCCAGGACACGGCCAGCGCCGCGGGCCAACTGTCCGGATCGACTACTGATGAATCGTCTATGAGCAACGACGTATTCTGCGGGAGCGTTACTGAACGGTCTGAGCCGGCGTACACTACTGGGGCGGTATTGGCGTGGTCCACATGGATAAGCAGTTGGTCGTGCCAAGTCTGAGTGCCTTTTGAAGCCGTGAACTGCAGCAGGTACACACCCGCCTGAGCAAAGGAGACGTCGGTGCTGGCAGAGGATTCGTGGCCGATGATGACACCATCGGGACCTTCGATGTTCTCCCAGTGGTATGTTGGATCACAGACTTCACCGTTGAGAGTGCCTGAAACGGTGGTCGAGGCCGGGAACGGCGGTGCCACAAGACGTTGGTTCGGGCCGGCGTCGGCCCAGGTGGTGGAGGTGCGACAGAGGCTGCGGGCGATAGCCAGGTATTTCGAACAGAGATCGACCCCATTGATCGCGGTGTAGAAGTCGAACTCCTCGGCAGGTGACTGATCCCGGGCGGAGGCGACATCGCGAAGAACGTTTTCCCAGCCAGCGGTTGCGTTCAAGGCCACGACGATGACCCGGATGCCCTGGCTCTTGGCTTCGGCTGCCGCCTGGAAGGGGTACCTTATGGTGTCAGTGTTGCTTTCCCCATCCGAAAGAACAACGATCACGGAGAGGGCTTGTCCAAAGCGGGGGCTGGCCGCAAGGTTGGTACGAGCAGAGTAGATGGCATCGCCCAGCGCGGTGCCTCCGGCGGCGGAATTGGTGCTGATGGCGGTGCGGACAGAATCGTATTGGGTAGTCAGGTCGGAATCGAGGGACGCGCTGCCGGAGAAAGTGATAAGGCCGACTTGGTCCGTTGCGGGGTTCATGAAATTGAGGAAGTTGAGCGCGGTTTGTTTCGCATAGTCCAGGGAAGTGCTGCCCGGTGTGCCGACACCCATGGAGCCGGAGCGGTCAATCACCAGCATGACATCGAGTTGACTCGGGCAGAGCATGTGAACGGCTTTGAGGGTCGAAGGCGAGACCGCAGGGACGGTCGTAGTGCCCTCAGAGACGGCGACATAAACGGCGCGCGAGGGGTTGCCTGGTGTCGGTGAGGTGTTTTGATAGGTCAGGTTTTGAAGCAACGCGTTAGCTCCCGCGGTATTGGCGCTGCCATTGAGGCTGACGAACAGGGGTACGCCATCGGCCCCGCCCGCAAACGTGCCAATGCTTTGGCCGCCATAGAAAACAGCATTCCCCGAAAGGCCGATCTGGCCAGCATCGGTGCCCTGGTTGCGGATGCCGAACACTTCGTCGCCGTGGGTCTTGCCGGCGCAGTCCCAGGTGGCCTTGCCGTCGAACAGAGTGAAGGCAATTCCGTAAACCCATTTCCCTTCGAGAGCGACGTCGCTAGCCGGGACTTCGAGGCGGATCCATTGACCAGCGGCGGGGACTGGGCCCATGTACAGGTTGCGAGGCGTGGTGGTGTCTGCCCCAATAATCCGGTCGAGTCCCCAGAAGGCGCGATGCTCCCACGACGAATCGGTTTGCCACTGCAGCATCACCTCGGAGGGCAGGTGAGCGGAGTCGAGGTAAACATAAGCAAATAACTTGTCGCCAGGGCCGACCCAGATTCCCGGGAAAACATTTTGCACACCCAATTGGTGCCAACCAGTGGCGAGCGCTGATTGGAGCGCCCTCCGTCCCGAGAAGGGCGCGGGATTTGCGGTCACCCAAGCCGTAGCCCAGGAATCGCCTCCGTAGGTAATCAAATCCCCTCCACTGGGGGTATCGTCGTCCACCATCCATAGTGACGAGGCGGCTCGGATGGCGCCCCCGCTTACGCTGAGAGTGTCCGGGTCTGAAACAGAGGCGCCTGTGGGGCCTGGATCCAGCAGCAGCACCGGCGGGGTGCCCTGGGTGCAGCGCACCGCGCCTTGGGGAAAGTGAACCGCTGGTGGTTCATTTACGGCGGTGACCGAAAGGTTGATGGTCGAAGAATTGGAACGCCCGTCGGCTTCAAGCAGCTCGAAGCGGATGGTCCGGGTGGTAGTATCCGGGGTTTCGCAATCGTTCCAGAACATGACGCTGCGGATGAGGGCCTGAATGCTCTCGCACGTGGCGGCCTCATTGAAATTTATGGTCAGAGGAGAGTGAACGGACAGGATACCGGCGATGTTACCAAACGTGACGCCGTTATAGGCGACAGACTGGCCGTTGACTACAGGAATGTACTCAGGCCAGCCGGAAGTGGTATAGGTGTTGGTGATCTGGATGCCGCCCTGGGCCGCAATGGTGAGGTAGTCATAATTGGTCTGGCCGTTTTGGATCGTGACCACGAGCTTGTCCCCATGAAGCGTGTCGCAGTCGACGGCGGCTGCGTTCGGGCTGATGAGAACGGCGCCGCTATCTTCGATGTAAGTAGCGGGAGTGCTGTCCAGGGTAATCTTCGCCGACGTGCATTTGCCCAGGGCGCCGGCGGCATAGATCGCCTGGATTTCAGCGGCGGAGAGTGCCCGGCCGTGGAGGGCAACTTCGTCGATGAGGCCGTTGAAGGCGGCAGGGCCGTACGGCACGAAGGACGGGCGCAAGCCCAGGTAAAGGTCGGGGGTGGTTCGCGGAGTAAAAGCCCCGAGGGTGACAGGCTGCTGAGGCACGCCGTTAATGAAGAGGGACGATTGACCGCTGGCGCGGTCGTAGGTGACGGCGAGGTGCTGGAAGGTATTGGCAACGATGAGACCGGGAGCACTTTGGTAGCCGTGGCTGTGGCCGTCGGTGCCAAAGAGGTTGACCCAGACGTAACCCGGGCTGGGGAAATTGACCCAGATATGAACTCCGAAGGTGCCGGAGGTGGCCCATTCGACGAAGGGGCGCGCGACTGTGTCGTACGGTTTGAGCCAGCCTTCGACGGTCAGGCCAGGGCCAGGACCGACGTTCAGAGTTGTACTGGCGGGCACCCTCACTGCGGTACTGGTGCTGGTGATCGCGAAAGCCTGGCCAACCTCGCCGCCGACGTATGAGCCGGTGAAAACTCCGTTGTTCCCGGAGGGTGAACTGTCACTGGCGCTTCCTTCGGCCCGCCACCAGCCGACCTGACCAGACGCCGGAGGGAGGCACGAGCCGGCCAGGGCGAGAGCCGCATTGACGCTCTGGGCACTGCCAGAACGATTGGCAACGACCACCATGTAGTAACCAACATCCGCCGGCTGGACATTGAGGAGCGTGCAGGTGGCGGCGGTTGCTCCCGGGATGGGCTGGCCACCTTTGTACCACTGGTACGAGAGGGGCGCTTCGCCGCTCGCCACGACCGTAAAGGTGGCGGAAGCGCCCGCAGCAACCGTTTGGCTCTGCGGCTGCGCCGTGATGACGGGCGGCCAAATCTTCCCGTCGGACCCGGCATTAAAAATGGACTGCACCTCGGCTTGAGAGAGCGCCTTATAGTAAATGGAGAGTTCGTCAATGGGGCCTTTGAAGGGCGCGTTGACCGTCGCGTGCTTGCCAATCCGCAGCGGGAAATTGGTGGTGGACAAGCTGCCCGGCTCAAAGGTGGGGTTGTTGGTGTAGACTGCGACGCCGTCCACGTAAAGCATGAGGCCATTGGTGAAATCGCGGTCAACGGTCATGGCCACGTGGTGATAGATCCCGTTGGTCCGCAGGTCCGGCCCGGCCGGCCCGTACGCGTGGTATTGGCCCGAGACCAGCGGGGCATCAGCCAACTGGCAAGCCACTTGGCCGTAGACGAGGTAGAAAGCGTAGCCGACGGCGCCGTCGTCGTATTGTGTAGTCACCCGCTGATCCAGGACCATCTGTATGCCATAGGTCGTGGTGGCCGAGAGCGGCTTGATCCAGCCTTCGATTGAGAAGTCCTCCCCGGCTCCGAAGTTGAGGGGCAGGGTCCAGGGCACTGAAACCCAGTCGTCGGTGCCGTCCAGATTAAAGCCTTGTCCTACCTTGGCCGCAGCGTACCCCATCTCTCCCTGGGGCTGGCCGTCATGACCGCCCGCGGTATCCAGGGTGTTTCCCTCCCCTCTCCACCAGGCGATGAGGCCGGGCGGGGCAACCACGGCGAAATCGATCACCAAACCGCTGTTGGCGGGCGACGAATTGCGGGCCAGCAGGACCGGTGCGGGAGTAGCCTGCGCAGGCGCAGCGGGAGGAGCCAGGCGCGCCAGCAGGGCCCGGGTGGTTTTGCGCTTTTGGAGCGCGGCATGGCCGGGGTGCTTGGGGAGCTTGTCCAGCTTGGGCTTGATGCTCAGCCAGTCGGCTCGCTCGCAGAGAAAACGCCTCGGTGACTGGGCTCCGTCTATTGCGGCACCCGCGTGTCCAACCTGGATCCAGGTTTTGGCAACCGGGATCGTATCTTCCTCCTCACCGATGCCGAAAGCCTTGCCTCCACCTGGGATCTTGAGGTTGCCCAGATCGGTGGACTGGTCCGCCGCCTCGACAGCGGGAAGGCCGAGCTGGGCTTCCCGCAACAGGACAGGCGTTTCCTCGATCGAGAGCGCGTTGTTCTCGAGGAAAAACTCCGTCCAACACTCAAGGTCGACATCCGCCTCGCAGTCCTCCAGTTCCTTGGGCAGCACAATCTTTTCGCGAATGGTGATGAACTGTTCGAGTCGGTTGCCGTTCCCGTAAGAATAGCGCAGATCTGCTGAAATCGAATCAAAAGCCTCCCGCCAGAGGACGTCCGAGCCCGAGACTTCCAGAACGGAGTTAGTCACCTGCCCCAGAATCCAAGCGTCGCCGGTGGACCGCTTGACAAGCGCGATGTAAGTCGGCCTGAACGCGATGGTTCTTGAGTTGCGCCTGCTAATGCTCACAGGCCGGGACTCCGCCGGATGAGGGGTGAATCTCACGTTCAGGAGCCCGTAATCGGCAATCGCTCCTCCGGAATAAGCCCGAATCTCGGGCGGCAACGGTAGAGAACCGGTATTTGTCTCGCCTGCCGAAGTGGCAGCAGTTAGCACTGATGCTGGGAGGTTCGTCACCTGGCCCAGTGCATTGGTGACGGTTACTGTTTGCAGCAGATCGGCCGTTTGGCAAAGGCCCGTGCCAGCCAGAAAGGTGAGAGCGAGGACTATAGAGATTATGGCCTTCATAAGAGCATTTGGGATGGTGGCAATCGGGTTTCGCGGCGGGCGTTTGCGTCCGCGGTCATGCTAAGAGGAACAAGCGAGGGGAAGCCCCGTTTTCGTACAGCACAGAAAATGAATACGCCCGATATCATTTCCGATCTGTGGCAGGCTGGAGTTTGAAGAGCGCCCGCTTCAGACTGCCCTGCGGATGGTGTTTAACACCATCGCGGGCAACTAGACAAGGAAATTAAGCCAGCAGAATCAGTTTTTAGTATAGCTGATGTACACTAAAAGATCGTACTATCATTGGCTGTCCACGCCCTTCACGCGCATTTTGAGCCCGTAGAAATTCTTGCTGGCGGTGATGAACAGGGTCTGGCGGTCTTTGCCGCCGAAGCAAACGTTAGCGGTCCAGCCGCCCGGCACCTCGATATGCTCGATCTGCTTCCCGGAAGGATCGAACACAAAGACCCCCTGCCCTGTTAGATAAACATTGCCTTCGTTGTCGATGGTCATGCCATCGGAGCCCTTTTCACAAAAGAGCTGTTTATGCTTCAACGAGTGGTCCGCCTGGATGGCGTATTTGTAGGTTTTGCTCGCGCCGATGTCGGCGACGTACAGCGTCTTGCCATCCGGAGTGCCGATGATGCCGTTGGGTTGCTTGAGGTCGTCGATCACGCGAACGACTTTCTTGTGGTCGGACGAGAGATGATAAACGCATTCGTCCATTTCTTTCGGCCCGCGTTTCCAGTACGATCGTTTGTAGTAGGGATCGGTGAAATACATTCCGCCGTCGGCCTCGATCCAAACATCGTTGGGCCCATTGAAGAGTTTGCCCTCGAAATCTTTGAGCACCACGGTGGCTTTGCCAGCCCGGTCGATGCACCACAGCTCATTCTTTTCGTCGGCGCAGGCCCACAGGTTGCCATGCCGATCGAAGCAAAGTCCGTTGGCGCGGCCAGCGGGCTGCATGAAAGTCGTCAGCTTGCCGTCGATGCTCCATTCAAGGATGCGGTCGTTGGGTTGGTCTGTGAAGAAAACGTTACCGTCCGCATCGCAGGCGGGGCCCTCGGTAAAAGAGAAGTCTCCGGCGAGCTTTTCGAGGGAGGCGCCCGGAGCGATGACTTTGCTTTCGGCGGCCTGGAGCAGGGCCGCGCAGGACAAAATTGCCAGAGCCAGGAAGGGAGCTTTCATGCGCGGAGTTTTTATTCATCCAACGAGGCTGTAAAGAAGGAATTGCGCTGGTTGTCCGTGTGCGTTTCGATGCTTGTGTGGTTGCTGTCGGAATTTCCCCTCACCATAAACAGCAAATTCCCCCTCACCCCGACCCTCTCCCCGAGGCTGAACGTTACCCACAAATCGTTCATATGAATAATGCATTTGTACTTGTACTTCAACTAGTTGTGTATTTTAT
>DATDCV010000603.1:0-3336 GCA_036524155.1 Verrucomicrobiia bacterium | reverse complement strand
ATGGATGAGGTCCGCAACCCACCGTGCACCGAGTACCCGAAGAGTGACAGCTGCTTCAAAGATAACCGGGCCACGTTGCACCTGCATGGCGGCACTACGCCGTGGATCTCGGATGGCACTGCCCACCAGTGGATCACGCCGGCGGGCGAGAACACCCCATGGCCCCAGGGCGTCACGGTGTCGAACGTGCCCGACATGACCGGCGCCGGAGGCGCTGGCTGCGATGGCGACCGGGACGGCTGCATGACGTTCTACTACACCAACCAGCAGAGCGCCCGCCTGTTGTTCTACCACGATCATCTCTGGGGTGCGACACGCCTGCAAGTCTACGCGGGCGCGGCCGCCGGTTACCTGATCTCCGATGACACGGAAAAAGCGCTGATCAATAACGGCCTCATCCCCGGCGCAGCCGACACGATACCGCTCATCATTCAGGACAAGACCTTCGTGCCAGCGGATTCGCAGATGTACAATGTGCTCAACCCTGACGGCACGGTGAAAAGCTATGGACAGGATCCTACCTGGGATTCGACCCGCTGGGGCGGCCCCGACAGCCTGTGGTATCACCACGTGTATATGCCGGCGCAGAACCCCGGTGACCCAAGCGGCATGAGCGCCTATGGCCGCTGGATGTATGGCCCCTGGTTCTGGCCGCCTGCCACCCCGCCGCATGGGCCAATCGCCAACCCTTATTACGATCCAAACTGTAACCTGGACGTCCCGGCCACCTGGCAGTACCAGACCGATCCGTTCTGTGAACCTCAGCAGATCCCGGGAACGCCACTTATATCGGTCGGCATGGAGCAGTTCAATGACACGCCTCTGGTCAACGGCACCGCCTACCCAACCGTGACCCTGGAACCCAAGACCTACCGTTTGCGCATGCTGAATGCAGCCAACGACCGCTTCTTCAACTTCCAGTGGTACATTGCTGACCCGACCACGGGTACTGACAGCGAAGTCGCCCTCAAGGCTGCCGAACTGTTAGCCGCTCAAACGGATCCCAATGTCTTCCCGACCCCCGATACCGCCATCAGCCCGGCTGGTCCGGACTGGATTCAAATCGGCTCCGAAGGCGGCTTCCTGCCGGCTCCGGCAGTAATTGACGGCCAGCAGTTCACCACCTGGATCACGGACCCGACCCGCTTCGATGTCGGCAACGTGGACCTGCACTCGCTGCTGCTGGCACCC
The DNA here is from genome assembly GCA_036524155.1 of Verrucomicrobiia bacterium. Lineage (GTDB taxonomy): Bacteria > Verrucomicrobiota > Verrucomicrobiia > Limisphaerales > UBA8199 > DATDCV01. The sequence goes on along the minus strand of DATDCV010000603.1, from coordinate 2,145 downwards.
GCCGAACGCGCTGACGTGATCGTCGACTTCTCGCAGTTCGCCGGCCAGACACTGATTCTCTACAACGATGCACCAGCAGCTTTCCCGGCCCGCGTCCCCAGCTACGATTACTACACGGGCGCCCCGGACATGAGCCCCAACGGCGCTGCGGCGATCGTGCCTGGTTATGGTCCGAACACCCGCACCGTTATGCAAGTGAAGATCGCGGCGAATACCCCGGCCCCTGCTTTCAATCTGCCCGCACTTGAAGCTGCCTTTGCACACCAGGCAGATGGTTCCGGCGTATTTGAATCCGGTCAGCATCCCATCATCGTCGGCCAGGCTGCGTACAACTCGGCCTACGGCTCGGCCTTCGCCTCCGGCGCCAACTGCAACACGCCAAACAGCACTTCACAAACCTGTGATGGGTTTGTCCGCGTAAGTGACACCTCGGTCTTTGGCTTCAACACCCTGTCTGCGCCAACCGCAAAGATGACCATGCCGCTTCAGCCAAAGGCACTTCATGATGAGATGAACTCGTCCACGTTTGACGAATTTGGGCGCATGACGGCCAACATCGGCGTGGAAGCCCAGCCGCCGACACCAGGGGCACAAAACGTTGTGCTCTACCCATTTGTGAACCCACCGACCGAGCTCATCGATGGCACCAACCTGCCAAAGGCGAGTGTAATCTACGATGCGAACGGTCTGCCAGTGAACGATGTCAAAATTATGCCTATCTCCGACGCTGCGGATGGAACTCAAATCTGGCGCATCACGCATAACGGCGTCGATACCCACCCGATCCACTTCCACCTGTTTGACGTACAGATCGTGAACCGTGTCACATGGGATAACATCATCATTCCAACCGAAGCCTCCGAGTTGGGCTGGAAAGACACGGTACGGGTGTCACCACTCGAGGATACCATCGTCGCTCTGCGACCGATCATCCCACAGGTGCCTTTCGAACTCCCGAACGCTATTCGACCGTTGAATCCGATGATGCCGCTTGGCTCCACCGCAATGTTCAACAATGTCGATCCGCAGGGTAACCCAACCAACCCCATTGTCAACGAGCTTGTCAACTTCGGTTGGGAATATACGTACCACTGTCATATTCTGAGCCATGAGGAAATGGATATGATGCGCCCGGTTTCGGTGGCCATGCCGCCAAACAAGCCAGACGGGCTCACATCTATAGTCACCGGGAGTGGCAGCAACGCACGACTGGTGCTGAGCTGGAACGACAACTCCATCAACGAGACGTCCTTCGTGATCCAGAGCTTGACCTGGCCTGCAACTTGGACGGACGTGGGCGTCATTCTCTCACCGTTAGGTCAGCCGAACACCCATCAGGCACGTTCCTTCACGGTACCGGGCACCTACAACCCCAGTCTGGCATACGAGTATCGGATCGTTGCCAAGAACACGGTTGGTTATGGGCTTGAATTCCCGTCAATGACAGCCCAGTCAGTTTCTGATGTACTGAAGCTGGGGACGGCTCCTGCAGCTCCCACCAACCTCGTTGCCACGCTACAAGCCGGTCCACAGATCAGGCTTACCTGGAGGGACAATGCCATCAATGAGAGCGGCTTCGTGATCGAGCGCTCGACCGATGGTGTCAACTTCACCCAGATCGCCACTGCGCCGGCACGCAGTAACACCGGCAATGTGACCTTCACCGATACCACCATCAAGGCAGCGCAAACGACGCAGGCCTATACCTATCGAGTGGCAGCGGCCAACGTTGCTGGACTCTCAGCCTACGTTACTTCGAACACCGTAGCGGTTAGCGTGGTTGTTAAGCCAGCGGCTCCCACCAATCTGGTCGCGACGCTCCAAGCCGGTCCGACGATTGCACTGACCTGGACGGACAATGCGAACAATGAGACTGGTTTCGTAATCCAGCGCTCGACCAATGGAGGCGCCTTCGCCCAAATCGCCACTGTACCGGCTTTCAGCGGCACGGGGACACCACCTGCCTTCATCGACACGGTGCAGGCGGTAGCCACAAATACGACCTACAGCTACAGGGTCGCAGCAACAAATGCTGGTGGTACCTCAGCTTTCTCGAACACTGCCTCCGCAACAGTCCCGGCGCTTCCGCTGGCACCCAGCAGCTTCACGCTTGTGAATGGTCCGAACAAGAACAGATCACGCTCG
>DATDCV010000602.1:0-7339 GCA_036524155.1 Verrucomicrobiia bacterium | reverse complement strand
AGAAGAGCTGGCCGGTGTTCGTGCCGGCGTAGATGCCCGCGTCTTCATACGTATCGGTGCACATGGCCTCGCGCAGCACGTTGAGCCGCGCGTTGGCGGGAACGCCCTCGCCGTTTCCGTTGGTCGCCCGGGCAGAGGTGGACGGTTCTGCGCGCGCGCTGCACTGGCTGTATCAGAAGGGGAACGAGGAGCACAATGATGGCACCAGGATCATCCTGACCTTCACCAATTCCGATCCGGCTCTAGAGTTGACCTCGATTTGGCAGGCTCGCCCCGGCCCGGGACCGGTGCGCCATGCTATGTTCCTCAAGAACATCTCACCCGGCAAAGTGACGATTTACGAACAGGAAAGCCTGGATCTTCAAGTCGCCGGTCCCGGGAACGGTTCCAGCGTGTGGTACATCAACGACGACGGAAGCAGCCCGGACGCAATCGGGGTTTACCATGACCAGCTTGCCAGCGGTTACCAAAAGACACTCCAGTTCAGTGAGAATCAGGATTTCATACCTTTTGCGGCGGTTGATGCCAACGGCACGCACGGCATCTATATCGGTTGGGAGTGGAGCATCGGGCGCATATCGATCGGGGCGAGCGGTGTGGCCGGAGGCGTTCACCTCAAGGCCGGGAACAGCGATGGCTTCAAGACCGAGCTTGAGGGTGGCCAAACTTTTGAGGTCCCGCCGGGTTTCATCGGCGCGTATGCGGGCGACCTGGACGATGCCGCCAACAGCCTGCACAAATATCTCTTCAATTACTCGATGCCGGCGATTCTGAAGACTGACCCGGCCTACCCAACGCTGGAGTGGAACGCCTTCGCCGCCACGGGCAAAGGTCAAGGGAGTTGGGATTCAACGGAGACCAAGTACTATCCGCTGATCGATGCCATCGCGCCGCTGGGTTTTGAGGAAGTCGTCCTCGATATCGGGTGGTGGCCCGGGGATGCCACCCACAAGCCGCACCCCCCAGTCGGTGATCCCGTGGACTGGCCTTCCGGGATCCTCGCCGCCCGGGATCACGCCCGCAACAAAGGCCTGCGGTTCGGGCTCTATTGGAACTGCAACCCGCCCATGACCACGCCCGAAGGCCAACAACACCGGCGCGACGATGTCAAGTACCTCTACGATACGTTCCATGTCGATTTCTGGCGCTCCGATGGCACCGATGGCAACGTCCTCCAGACGGGCGGGTTTGGCCCCGGCACCCGGGCCCATTTCACAAACGATGTCGGCTACTGGCAGACCAAGGGATATTACGAGGTCCTCGACTCGCTCTATGCCACGATCACCAATTTTTCGTATGAGAATTGTTCCGGCGGCGGGCGCATCAAAGATTATGGGATTTTGAAACGGTGCATTAAAATCCAAAACCAGGATACCTACTATCCCATCGACGCGCGGCGCTCGTTCTACGATTCTTCCTTCGCCTTGCATCCGATGCAATTGGCGGCGTTGGTCGGTTCCTGGTCCGAATGGCAGGCCACGGGTTCGGTTTACGAATTTCGCTCCGCATCGATGGGCGCGGCTTACTGGCATCCGGATGCGCCCAATAGCGGCAACGGCGGCCCGGTTTGGGCGGATTCACAAAAAGCGCTGATCAAGGACGCGGTCAACACCTACAAGAGCTGGCTGCGGCCGTTGATCCGGTCCGCCAATCTCTACCACATCTTCCCGCGCCCCGACGACCAGCACTGGGATGGTGTCGAATATTACGATCCCGTATCCAGGAAGGGCGCCATCTATGTCTTCCGCCCCCATAGTCCCATCCAGACTCAGGCGGTCAAACTCAGGGGACTCGATGCCAAAGCCAGTTATTGGCTCTGGGCTCAGGACGGTGCCATCTCCCCGGCAACCCGGAATGGCGCCGAGTTGATGCAATCAGGCTTGAACGTCGAATTGCCTCAACCTCTCACCAGCGACATTCTTTGCCTGCAGGAAGTTTCATTGGGCAAACCAGGCGACCTGCTCGAACCAGGCCCGTTCGCGTTGAAGCCCGTGAAAACCGCAAGCCAATTGCTAAGCACGTCGGCCGAACTGAGTTGGGACACCAGCCGGAACGCTCGCTTTTACCGCGTCACGGTGGGGACGACCCCCGAATTAAAGGAAGCGTTGTCTTATGAATGTGTCACGACCCCGTCGGCCGTGATTTCCAGGTTGCCTCCGGCTCGCCAGCTCTACTGGAAAGTGGAAGCGGTTTCCTTTGGCGGGCTCAAAATAAACAGCGGTCCGTGCGGGACCTTACTCACCCCGGATGGCCTCGCCAAAGGTGTCGTTTTCGCCTCCGATATGGCTTGGACCAAAGCCAACGCCGGGGCCGACTGCACGGTTCGACGAGACCAGAATCTCCGTGGCAATCCCATCACCATCAATGGCCGCGGGTTTGAGAAGGGATTATGGACGCACGCGTTCAACGACCGGACCCCCGCGGACATCGTGTTCGATATCAGCGGCAGGAAGTTCTCCGTTTTCAAGGCCTCCGTTGGGCTGGACGACCTGGGTGCCAAAGGCAGCGTTCAATTCCAAGTGCTGGTGGACGGGCAAAAGAAAGCAGAAAGCCCGATTATGCTCCCCAAAAAGCTCCACGACCTGGTTGTGGACGTCGGTGGGGCGAAGGAAATCACCCTGCGCGTACTAAACGGTGGCGACGGGTATTCCTACGATCATGCCGCTTGGGGGTCTGCCCGATTCATCGAGACCGGAATGAAGGATCCTCTCGGGGATAGCCAGCCCTGAGGAGTTCCCCGGGGCTTTACCCTGAACAGGGAGTTATAGTTAGAGACTTTCGGTCATCTTCTGAACTCGCAGCGATCGCCAGCACGTCATTCCGGACTTTCGCTGGCTTGCCTTGACGCGCGTACGAACCCCTGCGCAAAGTCAGATGATTCGTCTGCCAATCGGGCGGGACGGCCGAAGCCTGCGTTCGACAGTGTGATTGCCGCGCTGCTGGAAAGCCCGCCCGTGGGAGACCCAGCGAAGCAACCGCTGGCCCCGGCAGCATCACCACGAAATCAATGAATTTTGCCGGAAGTGCGACGACGCATTCCGTTGTTGGGAGCGGCAGCCTTTTAAGGGAGCGATGTGCTCAAACGATAGAACCGTTGCGGGGAAGCCGTCGCCGTCGTATCGATGATCTCGTTGGTAAGAGTCTGGGAAACCAAGGCGGTCAGCTCAGCCCAGTCGAACAGATTCGTCGAGTACTCCACCCGGTAGGTACGACCGGTTTCAATATTTACGCTCATGCTGAAGGCACCATCTGCCCGAAGCGTCGGCTTGGTGATGGCTCGTTGAATGGCCCTCGCGGTATGCCGGACATTGCCCCGGAAGACCGGCCAGGAGCTGTTCATTACAGCGTTGGTGCCATACAGGGCATACAGGTTGGTCCCGGCGCCGAAATAAATCGTGCCGTCGGGGCCGATGGCAGGGGAGGAGAAGATGTAGGTTGGCGCCGGAAATCTCCAAAGGTTCGTGCCCCACGGGCTCAAAGCATAAAGGCAGGGACTGCCGCCGTAGCTCCCGACGTAAATGGAACCATCAGAACCGAGTGCCGGTGAGGCCGAAATTCCCCCCGACGTGAAGGTCCATTTTCGCGTGCCGTCAGCATTCAGTGCGCAGACTTGGCCGGAACCTGAGCCGAAGTAAATGGTCCCGTCACTGCTGACGGCCGCCGAGCTTTCAATAAATTGGCCGGATATCTGGACTTTCCACCTGGCGAACCCTCGCGGGTCAATGCCGTAAAAGATGCCGTTGTCCGCTCCAAGATAAATTGCGCCATCCACCCCGACGGCCGGAGAAGCATAGGTCGGCGAAGCATTGGTAGTGTTGATGGCGGCGAGTGGGAACACCCACTTCGTGGTGCCGTCTGGATTTATCGCGTATAGATTCATGTCGATTGAGCCGACGTAAATGGTGCCGTCCGGGCCGATTGCCGGGGAGGAGGATTGATTGGAGTCAAGCTGGAGAGGCAACGGTTTCATGTTGAACACCCACTTGGCCGCGCCATCAGGAGTCAGCGCAAAGAGCTTGTTAAACCAGTTCGAAATGGAAGCTACGTAGACGGTCCCATCGGAGGCTATCGCAGGAGAGGCAACGATGTATCCCCCGGTTTTGACGTTCGTATAAGAACCGGTTGGGCTCACAATTTTCAGTTCGCCGTTGTAACACCCCACGTAAATTCGGCCGTCAATACCGATGGCTGGCGACGCCTGGATGGCGGCAGGGAAGCTCAGCATCCAGTTAGTGGTTCCCTGGGGGGAAAACGAATATAGCCAGCCCGCCGATCCAGATGCGCCGCCGGCATTGCGCCTTCCAGAGCCCACGTAAATCGTGCCGTCATCGGCTACGGCAGGTGAGGAAATAACCTCCCCCGGTGTCGCCGCTTCCCAAAGTTTGGTTCCCGGCAGTTGGCAGAAAGCCGCCTGAGTGGCGAAGATAACCGCTGGAAAAACTAGAAGAAAGGCTCTGGTCATATCGATCAAAAGAACTCCGGGCATAAGCTGTGCCATGTCGTATCCCTTTGATTTGTAAGAATCGCTCGGCTTGAGGCCGCGTGATTCCCACGCCTTACGCGGGAAGTTTGGCACCGTTCTGTTCGTTCCATTAAGCAGCAGCGGCAGCGGGGTTCCCGTGCCATCGCCTCAGCCTCAGGCTCCTGCTTCAACAAGTTGGGCGGCCGCCCAATCCGAGCGCAGCAAACCGTAGATGTAGAAGTCGTGTGGTTGCCCACGACACACACGATAATTCCGCAGACAGCCCTCACGCACAAACCCGCTGCGCTCAAGCAAGCGCGCCGACCGCCTGTTGTCGACCCTGACGAAGGCGTGCACCCTATCGACCTGGTCGTGCCGGTAAGTCCACTGAAGTACGGCGGCCACGGCTTGGCGCGTCAGTCCCTTGCCCCAGTGGGCTTGCGCGAGGTCGAACGCCAGCTCCGCCCAGCGGTGGACACGAGACCACTCGTTGAAACCGCAAGTGCCTACAAGCTGATCATCGTGTTGGAGAGCGATCCCCCATTTGGACAGCTCACCCGCCGCCCAACGGCTCAAAGACCGCTCGATGAGTGCTTCGACCATTGTTACTGAGACAACGGGATAGCTGGTCAATTCTGTAACGACGGGATCCCGCAGGTAGGCGTAGAGCGCGGCAGCGTCAGCCGCCCGAAGCGGGCGCAGGCGTGCTCCGTCGAAGTCAATCGTTGGCGGATGTTGTGTCTCGTCTGCCATGGGTCTCACTGCCCCGCTCAGTCATGTCCACCCAACACTCGGGGTGAGCGACGCGAGCCCGGCGCCGATGATGCTCGATTTGTATCTGAGCGACTCGGCTGGCTCCCGCTCGCTCCACGCTCTTCGGCCCTCCGCTTCGCCATCCGTGCTCGATATTCTGAGGCGCCAATCTCATCCTCGATCAGCTCCGTGGGAATCGGCCGCAAAATGCTCCCATATTGCCTAACGTCGCACCTCAGACACAGCCGCCGGGGCCAGAGCCCGTCGCCGCGTCCAGTGCAGGCCGATGGTTCGGTGATCGGCTACTGAACGCTAGGTTTTCCATCCAACGACTCCGGATATGCAGACATTAATTCCCATATCGAGCACTGCGAGGAGTTCAGCGGCCACATCAGTTGGCAATGCTCCTCGAAGACCTGAATGAAAGCCAGCCGAAGATCCAGCACATGATCGCAGCAAGCCCCGCAGCCCACCGCAGAATACTCAGGTAGCGCGGGAAATCCGGGTGGCTCGGCGTAAGCACCGTCCCGGAAACTCGGATGCGAGATAGTAGAAACTGGTCGCCAAGAACGGCCATCACCAAGAGCAGAAGGCCGAAAAGACCAAGAAAAATGGCGCCTGCAACCAGGTCGGCTTTCGTGAAGAGCTTAAGTGCCATAGTGTTTCCTCGCTGAACTATCATTGAGCGAACGAGCCGTTCGTTGTTCAACACCGCTCGATTTCTGCCCGAGGCTCCTCATGTGAAGATGCTTATACGCCTGTGGGGGCAGACGTCAATATCGGAACAATGGCCCACCTGCGTTCGAAGGAAAGATTTGTTAGCAGTGTTCCGGAGGAGTTGGGACGGGGAAAAGCACCAGGCGACAGCGGAAGGACAGAGAAAGCCCGTGGAGCAGGTGAAAGCGCCACGGGCGCAAGTGCGGCGGAGGCTGGCGAAGGTTTGGGACGATGAGCGGTTCAAGGCCACCGACCAGGTGTCGCGCTCTACTCGAGGGTGATAGCAATCAGGAACGGGGCCGAATCGGTCATTGCGGAAACAAAGTCCACACTCTGGACAAGCTGCTCCGGGTGCGGGTTTTGGTGTGTGCTCTCAAAAATTCTGAGCGAGGTTTTCTGGCTGTCGGCGACCTTGTTTGAGCCTTTCCAGGCCACGCGCGCGATTTTGGCGTTGTATTCCTCGGTGCCGCTGGTCCACCAGTCTCGCAGATGTTGTCCATAGATGACAGGCACCTCGGCACGCGTGCCGCCGGCGTAGTGGAGAACGTAAGAGCCAATCCGGGTGCCGTCCGCCACGCGCCACTGGGTGCCGTGCAGGAAATGAATGCGCCGACACTTTTGATTCACCCGGATTTCGTTGACCTGTTTGGGGAGATCTCCGCCCTCAGCGGCGGTCCTGCTGCTGCCCAACTGAACCACGCCACGCACGTCAAAGTCAACGGTTCCGAGTCGCTGGACACCGCGCGGCATCGCCCCCAGATGATTCTGCTGTAAAACCTCCGGCGCGCCATCCGGCTGCCAAAACTCGTCGAGGCGAGAGTTGTACTTGCCGCTGAGGTCGACCAGGTTCGGGCCGGCCTTGGGTTCACGCCGCGGAATCTTGTTCAACTCCGGCATCCGGCCCTGTGGCGCCTGGTCCGAGGTCTTCGGGATCTCGAAGTCCTCGCCGGCCTTGTGGAACATCACGGACGTCGTCTTGCCTTTCGCATCCTGCTTGAAAGTAAAGCCCATATCTGGAAGCTCTCGCAGGACGAAGCGTTTGTCGGATTTCGCTTCCATATGGAATACTCCTTCCTTGGCCACCTGGCAGAGGAGCGCGTCGCCCTGACGCCGGAATACAAAGCGGGCTTCCTGCAGCTCATACTGCCCGACATAGGCATCCAGAGTTTTAGGATCGATTTTGACCTCGGCCGCGCTAACGGCCAGGACGTTGAGGGCTGCAACTAAAACCGCGGCGCAACAGACTCGCGGGACACGGAACCGATTTTCTTTTTTCATAATTAGTGAGTTGAGGTTTGGGGTCCTCCGGCCGCTTCCACATCGCGTCGACCCGGACGCGGTGGCGAAGGCCGGCCAAAGGAACCCATAATTGGCAATTTGCGGGACTGGCTGCCCGCGCTGAAATAG
>DATDCV010000601.1:0-9748 GCA_036524155.1 Verrucomicrobiia bacterium | reverse complement strand
TGCAACCGGAGGGAGTCGCGTTGGCAATCGACGCCTACCTCAAATCGCTGAAACCCGAGCCCAGCCCCTTCCTGATCAAAAGCAAGCTCTCCCCGGCTGCAAACCGAGGGAGGAAGATTTTTAGCGATCGGCGGGTGGGATGCGCCGGCTGTCATCCGCCGGCCTTGTTTACCGACCTGCAAACTTATGATGTTGGCACCCGCGGCGCGTTCGATCAGCCAAAGGACGAGTTCGACACGCCGACACTTATCGAGGTCTGGCGCACCGCGCCCTATCTTCATGACGGTTCGGCGGCCACCCTCCGCGAGGTGCTCACCACCCGCAACCCGCGCGATGAGCACGGAAAGACTTCCCATCTCACCCCGCAACAAATCGATGACCTAACCGCATTCATCCTCTCCTTATGACCGGGCCGGAGCTTACACGGCGCACGAACGCCGCTCGCGGACTGATCGCCGCCTGCGCGGCCCTTCTGCTGCCCGGTTCAGGCGTTTCGCCGGGCGCGAATTGGCGTGAACAAGTCGAGGCGGACTGGCTGCGGCAGGACGTTAAACGGCTGCAGTCCGCTGCCGCCGGGCTGCCGACCCCGGAAGAAGATGCCGCCGGCGCAGTGGACGGCGTCAAAGAAGGCAAATGGGGATTCCATACCGAGTCTGAACGAGACCCGTGGTGGATGGTGGATCTGGAACGGGTGACCAAACTCGACCGCGTAATTATCTACAACCGCTGCGACGCTCTCGCCGAACGAACGGCGCAGTTGAGAGTCCTGCTCGCGGGTGAGGACCGTTCGTTCCGGCAGGTTTACCAGCATGATGGCACAATATTCTACGGGGCGGCGGGGACCAAACCATTGACGGTGAATCTGGACGGGGTTCCAGCGCGCTATGTAAGGCTGACGATCCCCGCTCGAGATTATTTTCATCTGGATGAGGTTGAAGTGTACGCGACGGGCGAAAGCCGGAACATCGCGCTGGGAAAACCGGCCGTTCAGAGCAGCGTCAGCCAATGGTCCGTCAGGCACTCGGTCGGAAAGCCGACGGCACATTTTGAGTATCCGCTGGCGCTGGTGCTCGAGCGCGGCGGAAAGCTCGCCGCCAGCCAGGAACGGCTGGGAGTAAACGTTGACCGGCCAAGGGCGATGCTGAAGGAAATAGCCGGCGAACAGCAGCGGCTCCCGGCGGATGCGGACGATGCCAGGCGCCGCGGGCTTTATTTTCGTGCGCGCTGGGTGGTGCGGGAGATGGCGTTGTGCAATCCGCTGCTCAGGTTCGACTCGATTCTCTTTGTGAAACGCGCGCCGGGCATGTTTCCCCACATGAGCGACCAGTATTACGGCTGGTGGTCCCGGCCAGGCGGAGGTGTTTTTCTCCTCGAGGGATTCAAGTCCGGCGCACCTGCCACACGCTGCCTGACAGGTGATATGCCCACCGGCAGCTTCATGGGCCCCGACGTGTATTATGACGGCCGGAAAGTGCTTTTCTCCGCATGCGAGTTTCATGCCGGCCTCGCCAATGAAGCCAATAAAGCCGACAAGTCGCGAGTGCCTGAATCGGCCTTTTACCACGTGTTTGAAATGAACGTGAACGGCGCCGACCGACACCAGCTCACACATGGAAAGTACGATGATTTTGACCCGCGCTATCTCCCGAGCGGGGACGTCTTGTTCGTGTCCACACGCAAAGGGACGGCGATCCAATGCAGCCAGTGGTTTTCCGAGTCGACCCGCACCGCCGATCACCCCGACAGCTACGTGCGGTGCGGGGGCGACAATTACCGCCCGGTCCCGGTCTTCACGCTGCACGCGATGGACGCGTCGGGCGCGAACCTCAGGCCGTTGTCAGCCTTCGAGAATTTCGAGTGGACACCTTCGGTGGCGAACGATGGGCGCATCCTTTACACCCGATGGGATTACATCGACCGTTTCAACGGCCATTTCTTCAGCCTGTGGTCGGCGAACCAGGATGGCGGCAATCCCCAACTCGTTTACGGCAACTACACTGTTCGGCCGCAAGTGAAGTTCGAGGCACGGTCGATCCCGGGCTCATCAAAAATCGTTTTCACCGCGGGGGCGCATCACTCGAACATCGGGGGGACCCTCTGCCTTCTCGATCGCACCCAAGGCACCGAAGGGGCATCTCCGCTAACCCGCCTTACACCGGAGGTTCACTTTCCCGAGACCGAGGCCAACGACGAGCATTACTTCGCCAATCCGTGGCCGCTTTCGGAGGAATATTTTCTGGTGGGGTGGGCCGACGCCAAGCTGCCGCCTCATGGCCGGTATGAAGACGGGCAAAACCCGGAGAACGCGATGGGTCTGTACCTCTTCGACGCGTTTGGGAACCTCGAATTGCTCTACCGCGATCCACAAATCTCGAGCGTGTCGCCGGTGCCGGTGATGGCGCGGCCCCGGCCACCGGCGCAGGCGACAGTCGCGGAATGGAAGGGAGCGCAGGAGGGCCGGATGCTGGTGCAGGACGTGTATCGCGGCCTGGACGGAATCCGGCGCGGCTCAGTCCGGCAACTTCGGCTCATCGGGGTGCCGCCCAAGGTCCAACCGCACATGAACAACCCTTTGCTGGGCGTGTCGGCCGAGGACCCGGGCAAGTTCGTGCTCGGGACCGTGCCGGTGGAGCTGGATGGCTCGGCGTTTTTCCGCGTGCCTTCGGGTGTGCCGCTGTTTTTCCAGGCTTTGGATGCGGATGGGGTCGCGATCCAGACAATGCGGACATTAACCTACGCCCTGCCCGGCCAGACGCTCGCCTGCATTGGTTGCCACGAGCCACGCGAGTCGGCTCCCCCGGTGGGACATTCGCCATTGGCGGTGCGGCGGCCGCCGTCCGGCATCACCGCCGGCCCGGACGGTTCGTGGCCGCTGCGGTTTGATCGTCTCGTTCAACCCGTGCTCGACCGGTATTGCGTCGAATGTCACGCTCCAGCCGGGCGGGACTCGCAGGCTGCGAGGCTCGATCTCACCCCGACAAAGGCCTACGAAACGCTGATGGTTTTTGGCGACGCCGACTTAAAAAGACAGGCTTTCGAACGCGACCGGTCGATCCCGAACGAGGCGGTGGCGGCGAAGAGCAAACTGTGGACGCTGTTGACTAAACCCGGCGGTCACCAGAACGTGGCGTTGGATACCGACAGTCTCAATCGCCTGGCTACGTGGATGGACACCTACGCGCAGTGGCAGGGACATTTCAGCGCAGGCCAGGAAGAGGAGTTGCGCGCGCTACGGCAGGAGCTCCGGCACTTGTTGGTCGAACACTAGGCCGCTACAACAGTTCTTGAATCAGGCTTTCCGCCTGCTCCGGACTTATCCCGAGCTTGCGAAACGCCAGCGGACCAGCGCCATCGTGCAGCACCGGCTCGAGCTCCTCCAGTGAGGGCAAATCTGTGCGTTTCCAAAACAGGCCAATCGGGATCTTATCGCCCCATCGGTAGCCCTGGTCCAGGGCCGCATGGAAATTTGCGGGGTCATGAGCCAGCTCTTCCAACAGTTTCACTCGCGGGTTGAACCACTGATAGGTGTTGTCTTTGTTATAAGTGACACAGGGGCTGAAGACGTCCACCAGCGCGAATCCTCTGTGGAGAATGGCGCCTTTCAACAAATCGGCCAGGTGCCGTTGTTTGCCGCTGAAGCCGCGGGCGACGTAGGTGGCACCACCGACGATCGCCATAGGGATTGGGTTGATGGGGTTCTCGACGTTGCCATGCGGCGTGCTTTTGGTTTTCATCCCCTTGACACTGGTCGGGGAGGTCTGACCTGTGGTGAGCCCGTAGATTTGGTTATCCATGACGACATAGGTTAGATCGACGTTGCGGCGCATCGTGTGCAAAAAGTGGTTGCCGCCGATGCCGTAACCGTCGCCATCGCCGCCGACGCAAATGACCTTGAGGTCGTGATTACCCAGTTTCACGCCGGTGCCCACGGCGAGGGAGCGGCCATGGAGGGTGTGCATGCCGTAGGTGTTGATGAAACCGGGCAGATTCGACGAGCAGCCAATACCGCTGATGACGACCACCTGGTGGGGATTGAGACCGAGCTCCAGCAGCGCGGTCTGAAGGGCCGACAGGACGGAAAAATCACCGCACCCGGGGCACCAGTCGGGGTGGACCTTGCCTTTGAAAGTTTCCTTGGTGAGTGTGGCGGGAACGTTAGGCGTTTCGATGGTTGGCTCGATGGCGGCAGTGCTCATAGTTTGGCATTTTACAGAAGCGGTGAACGGCTCTCCGCGCGGCGAGTGTCGCTCAAACAAGAATTTCGTGGGCGGGAACGGAGATCATCTTTTTGCCAGTGAGTTGCTCTTTAACGGCCTGAACGACGTGATGGGGCATAAACGGTTCGCCGTCGTACTTGCGGATGTGGCCGTGCGCCGCAAAGCCGGTCTCGGAACGAAGATAACGCGCAAATTGGCCGCTGTAGTTGTTTTCGATCACGATCACGTGCTTGCTTTGGGAGAGCATCCGGCTGATCTCGGCCGCATGGAACGGCACCAGCCATTTGACATGAAGGTGGTTGGCCACGATGCCTTCTTCCGCCGCGAGCTGTTCGATCGCTTCGCGGATGACGCCCTGCGTTGAGCCCCAGCCCACGAGCGTCACCCGGGCCTGGTCGCTGCCAAACAACACCGGCGGGGCGATTTTTTGCAGCGCCGTTTGGAGCTTGCGCCCGCGCTTTTCCACCATCATCCGGCGCTTGGCGGGATTCGTGAACTCGTCGCTGATCAGCGTTCCGTCTTCATCGTGTTCGTCAGTCGCGGCGATATGAATGTGGCCGGGCACGCCGGGAACCGCGCGCGGCGAAATTCCGTTGGCGGTGTTCCGATACCTGAGGTACGAATTGTCGTTATACCCCCCAAACGGATTTCCCGCATCGCCATTCGGGAAGATTGTCGAACCGCGGTCGATGGGCACCTCAAAGTCCAGCTCGGCCGGATCGATACTGGTGGTCCCCTCGGAAATCAGCAGGTCCGACAGCACCAATCCCGGGCACTGGCAGGCATCAACGAGGTTGAACAGCTCTGGAATCGTGCAAAACAGGTCCGCCTGGTTGGCAGGCGCCACAATGATCCTCGGAAAATCGCCCTGGCCCGCGCCCAGCAATTGCCACAAGTCGCCTTGCTCAGTCTTGGTCGGGACCCCGGTGGCCGGTCCGGCGCGTTGCACATCAACGCAGACGATGGGGGTTTCGATCATGCCGGCCATGCCCACGCCCTCGCTCATCAACGCGAACCCGCCACCCGAGGTTGCGCACATTGCGCGGCACCCCGCGTGGGCGGCTCCGATAACCATGTTCACCACGCCGATTTCGTCCTCGACCTGGCGGACCATGATCCCCAACTGTCGCGCGTGCGCTGCCAGCCACATCAGCACGCCGGTGGACGGACTCATCGGGTAGGCGGCGTAAAATTTCACCCCGGCCGCCACCGCTCCCATCGCGATCGCCTGGTTGCCGGTGAGAATCGCCCGCCGTCGCTCCAGTCGCGGCGCGCTGAACGGCAAGGGCACGAAACTGCGCCCGGCGAATTCGTAGCCGCGCCGCGCAATCGCGACGTTCTCCGCCACCACCGCCTCGCCTTTCTTCCGGAACTGGCGCGCGATGACGGCCTCAAGCGGCTCCGGTTCGATCCCCAGCAATCGCAGAACGGCCCCCAGGGCCGCGGTGTTGCCCGCGAGCTTGTTGGCGCCGCAGATTTCTTTCATCGGCATCCCGCAAAGCTGCACGCCCGCGGCGGCCTCGCCCGGCCGGAGCTTGTCCCCGTCGTAGACGACGGCCGAGCCGGGTTTCATGAGGCGCAAATGGCGGTCCAGGGCATCCTGGTTCAGAGGGATGAGCAAGCTCAACCCGTCGCCCAGACTCCGCACCGGCTGGTCCCCGGCGCGGATCGTGAGGAAGGTATGCCCGCCGCGAATAATCGACTGGTAGGCATTGTAGGCGTTGACGTTCAGCCCGCGGCGCGCGAAGATCCGGGCGAGCACATCGCCGGCGCTGGCGATCCCCTGGCCATTCTCACCACCGATGCCGACGGCGAAATCAACGCGGGCCATAAGCAATCCTGGCGGCGGACCCGGGCTGTTCCTGGGTATGATATGACATTATAAACGACAGTAACTCTGATAATCTAACAGGTCAATGGCCCGCCCGGGAAAATCCGAAATCCGAAATCCGAAATCCGAAAGAAATCCAAGATGCGAAGTTCTAATCCGGGTGGCCGGAACCAAGGCTGAAAGAGGTCACCCCGAATGGACCCGGGGGTTGGATTCCAACCCGAGGACGGCGAAGGGCGCTTGCATTCACAGGCCGGGCAGGCCAGTGTGCGTGCGATGAGAGGTCCCCGGCTGGTGCTCGTGGTCCTGATGGGAAGCGCGGCGGCGCTCTGCTGCGTGGGCGGGATTGGGGCGCGGGAGCGGCTGTACGAGGGCAAGCCGCTGGATCGATGGCTCGATGCGGGATACGAGGACGTCTCGCGTGTGTGTTACGAGGTCGGCCCTGTGGCCGCGGAGGCCATTTTCACGAAGCTGAAGCGCGAGCATCCGAGGTACGGGCGGTGGGGTCATTACCGGACATTTTGGGACAAAATGCCTTTGTTCTGCCGCAAGTTCTTGCCCCGGCCCAGAGTTTCCGGATTTGATGAGTGGCGGGCCTGCCATGCATTGCTGGCGATCGGGCCACAGGTGGTTCCTTCGCTGACGGTCTCACTCAGTGACCGCCACTACCTGGTACGATCGGTCAGCGCCCAGACTCTCGGCATGTTCCGCCAGCGCGGGAATAATATCCGGGGGGCGCTGCCGGCTCTCCGGGTGGCGTTGCGGGACCCGGACGTTACGGTTCAGGAACAGGCGGCAGCGGCGGTCGGAGCGGACCTGAAAGCCGGTGCCGCGGCCGGTCGCACGGGTTGGTGAGGCGGCGACATTTATCGGAGTTTGGATTCCGGAACGTCCCGCGAGCCGATCTTGACCGCACGGAAAAGGCGTGGCTAGACTTTAGACGCTGTGCAAATGAAAACACTCTACCCGTTGCTGGTGCTGGTGATATGGGCGTGCGGGCCCGCGCTCTCGAGAGCGGACATGGTCAACGCGATCCAAGCCGTCGTGCATGATTCGGTGATTACCTATCTCGAGGTGGAGGCGTTGACGGAGCAGACGGCCGACGTGGTGAAAGCGCAGAATCGGGGCCGGCCGGCGGCGCTGCAACGCGAGCTCAACAAGATGCGGGCGGAGAACCTCAACAAACTGGTCCAGGACCAATTGATCCTGCACGAGTTCGCGACCGCCGGCTATAAACTGCCCGAAAGCACGCTGGACGAAATTGTTCAGGAGAAACTCAAAAGCCGATGGGGCGACCGAGTGACGGCAACCAAGAGTTTGGAGGCGCTCGGCCTGACGCCCGAGAAATACCGGAGGCAGGTTCGGGACCAATTCATAGTCGAGCAGTTGCGGCTGAAGAACATTTCACGGGAGACCATTATTTCGCCGCACAAGATTGAAGACTATTACCTCGCGCACCGGGACGAGTTCAAAGTGGAGGACCAGGTGAAACTGCGGATGATCGTGCTCACCAATTCGGCGAGCGAGGGTGGGTTGCGGACGAGGCGGATGGGAGAGGAAATTCTAGGCAAACTGAAGGAGGGGGCGCCGTTTGCGGAAATGGCGTCGGTTTATTCCCAAGGCTCACAACGGGCGCAGGGAGGCGATTGGGGGTGGGTCGAACGGCCGGTGCTGAGGAAAGAACTGGCAGCGGTGGCTTTTTCGCTGAAACCGGGCGAACGCAGCGGAGTAATTGAAACCGACGAGGCCTGCTACCTGATGCTGGTGGAGGACGTGCGGACGGCTCATTACAAGGCGCTGGCGGAGGTACGGGAACAGATTGACAAAGACCTGTTGCAGCAGGAGAGCGCGCGGCTAGAGAAGAAATGGCTGGACCGCTTAAAGAAGAAAACATTTGTAGTGTATTACTAGGGATCGCCAGGCTTCCCGGGTTGGCAATCGGGCGGTCATAAACCGAAAATCAAGAATCGAAAACCGTGCAGGTCTGCAGAGTCGGCATCGCGCTGGGTGATGTGACAGGGATTGGGCCGGAAGTGACGTTGAAAGCGCTGGCGACGGAGCCGCCGGACGCAGCGTCCTGCCGGATCCTGATCGGCGATGCAGACCAGGTTCACGTCCTGGCCCGGCAGCTCGGATTGAGTTTGGAGCTAAGCCCGTATCACGAGGTCCAGGAGGCGGGACGCATTTACCTGCTCAACGCGGTCTCGCGGCCGTTGTCCAAGGGGTTGAGCTGCGGCGCGCCCGAAGCGGCTCGCGCGGCATTCGAGTGGGTGAAAGCGGGGGCGGAACTCTGCTTGCGCGGGGAGTTGGAGGGGCTGGTGACGGCGCCGGTGAACAAGGAAGCGATTGTGCGCTCCGGGATTCCCTTCGTCGGCCAGACGGAGCTGCTGTCACAGCTTGCAGGGACGGAGCGAACGGCGATGATGCTGCTGGGGCAGGACGAGAGGGGACGCTGGTTGCGCGTCGCTCTGGCGACGACCCACCTCGCGCTGAAATCCGTTTCGAGCCGGCTGACGCAATCGAAGGTCGAGACGGTCATCGAATTAGCCGCCGCGGCGTGCCGCGACCTGCGGCTGACACGGCAGCGAATAGCGGTGTGCGGACTGAATCCGCATGCGGGAGAGGGTGGCCAGATGGGTTTGGAAGAGATCGAGATTATTGCGCCGGCGGTTGTGGCCGCGCAGCGTCGAGGGCTTGATGTGGTCGGGCCGCTTAGTGCTGATGCGCTGTTTTACCATGCGTATCGCGCCGAGTACGATGCGGTGGTGGCGATGTATCACGACCAGGGGCTTGGGCCGCTCAAGATGGTGGCTTTTGAGCAAGGCGTGAATTGGACCCTGGGCTTGCCGTTTGTTCGCACCTCGCCCGACCACGGGACGGCGTACGATATCGCGGGCCGGAACAGGGCAAGCCCATCGAGCATGCTGGCGGCGCTGCGGCTGGCGCGCCAATTGGCGGGTAGCAGGATGGGGCGCCAGACAGCGTGAGGATTGGCAGGCCGAGCGGTCTAAACGGGGAGCGGATGGTTTTTGCGGCTTGATAATGGCCGGGCGGCGGCAGCAACATAAACCCCTGGTACCGGGTCGGCGAGGAGAAACGAGAGCGCAGCGTGAGAATGTGGCAGGTTTCAGCGTTGGTTTTCCTGGCGGTTGCAGCTCGAGCGGCGACGCCGGACGGGGAAACCAATGTTTTTGAAAATCCAGAACCGCCACGAGCCGAAAGCCCACTGGACAAACTGGTATTTGCGGAGTTGGCGCGGTTGAACATCCAGCCGGTGGCTTGCTCGGATGCGGTGTTTGCGCGGCGCGTGTTCCTGGATGTCCTCGGCACACTGCCGACGGCGAAGGAGGCCAGGGATTTCATTGAGGACTCCGACCTCAGGAACAAACGGCAACGGTTGGTCGACAGTCTGCTGGAAAGAGATGAGTTCGCCGATTACTGGGCGATGAAATGGGGCGATGTCCTGCGGATCAAAGCGGAGTTCCCGGTCAATCTCTGGCCCAACGCTGCCCAGGCTTATCACCGCTGGGTGCGGGCATCGCTGGCCGAGAACAAAGCTTACGACCAGTTCGTCCGGGAGTTGCTGACAGCCAGCGGCAGCAACTTCCGCGTCGGCCCCGTGAACTTCTACCGGGCGATACAGAATCGCACACCGGAAGGTATCGCGCGGGCGGTAGCGTTGACCTTCATGGGGGCGCGG
>DATDCV010000600.1:0-8552 GCA_036524155.1 Verrucomicrobiia bacterium | reverse complement strand
AGCGACGCCCTGCTTCTGACTTCGCTTCACGAAGGCTCGCCCACGGTCGTAAAGGAGGCCATCGCCTGCGGGCTCCCGGTGGTATCAGTTGACGTTGGCGATGTTGCGGAACGGATCGAAAAGATCGACGGCTGCTATCTTGCCCAGCCCAATCCCGCAGACCTGGCCGAGAAAGTGTGCAAGGTCCTTCTCGGACGGCGGCGCCTGGAGTGCCGTGACCAGCTCGGCGAACTTAGCGTTCTTAGTGTGGCGCGAAAGCTGGAGGGCTTCTACGAATCCGTCGCCCGTCATCAACACAAGCCGCAGAACGCCCTTCCCGCTCGAGACCTTCTTCCGGGGATTCGTGCCTCCGCTTAGGTCCGGTTCAGCTTCGAAGCTCACATTAACGAAAGGCAGTTCGCTTGCATCCTTACCAGTCGCTTTGTGCTCAGTTGGCTCGCCGGCCGAAGGCCTGGCTTGTGACCGGCTCCGCCGGTTTCATCGGTTCGAACCTCGTTGAAGCCCTGCTTCGCCTGGACCAGCGCGTCGTCGGGCTCGATAACTTTTCGACCGGCTCCAGGCAAAATCTGGAAGAAGTACGGGTGATGGTCGGTCCGGCCCGATGGGAAAATTACGCTCACGTTTCCGGCGACATCAGGAACCTGGAAACCTGTCAGCAGGCCGTCGAGGGCGTCGATGTTGTGTTACACCAGGCTGCGCTCGGGTCGGTCCCGCGCTCGCTCGCCAAACCCGTTGATTCTCATTCGGCCAACGTCACGGGTTTCATCAACTTGCTCGCCGCCGCAAAGGAAGCGGGCGTCAGGCGGTTTGTTTACGCTTCGAGCAGCTCGGTTTATGGGGACCATCCCGGGCTTCCCAAGGTGGAACATGAAACCGGCCGCTGCCTTTCCCCTTACGCCGCTACCAAACTGGTGAATGAACTGTATGCCGACGTCTTCAGCCGCTGCTACGGAGTGGAGAACATCGGTCTTCGGTATTTCAATGTTTTCGGTCCACGCCAGGACCCTGCCGGCCCGTATGCGGCGGTCATCCCAAAGTGGATCGCCGCACTAATCCGCAGCGAACCGATCTGGATTAACGGGGATGGCGAGACCAGCCGCGATTTCTGTTATGTGGCCAACGTGGTCCAGGCCAATTTGCTCGCCGCCACGACGTCTTCACCGGCCGCGGTCAACCAGGCCTTCAATATCGCTGTGCACGCCCGCACTACGCTCAACGAGTTGTTCAGCTTGTTGCGGGGAAAACTGGCCCCTTACTATCCTCACCTCGCGCGCTTCGAACCGAATTACCGCGACTTCCGCGCCGGTGACGTCCGGCATTCCTTCGCCGACATCACCAAGGCCCGCACCTTGCTCGGTTATGAGCCTACGCACACACTTGAGCAGGGCCTGACCGAGGCCCTCGAGTGGTACCGTTCCAAACTCGGCGCGCCAATCGAGGCCACGGCCCAGGATGTCCCGGCAGATCCCAACCTGGTTGAGCGAGGCTGACCCGGGTAATAAACGCTCGCTTCGCTCGTGGGCAAACGCGAGCTGGCAACCGGGAACCCAGCGGCCGCTTTGCTGAGGCATGATGTTCCGGATGCGCCGCAACTGTTCGGATCCGGATAAATACACGTCGCGGCCCACGAAAGTCGGCCAGCCCGCCGGGTCGAGCCTGCCGACGACATGAACGCTTGCATCCTGCGGATCGATCCGCACGAACACGTCTTTCAGCCACGTCCAGATAGAGCCGTCAGGCCCCGGAGCAAAGGCATGGTACTCATAGGACGGGTCAACCCAATGCGGCCAATAAGCATCGTTGGAAACCGGTGAGGGAAGGTCCTTGGTGAACAAGACCCCACCTTGGGCCACATCTACGCCGTAAAGGATGCTTCGATCCGGATGGTCCCGGTTCGAAGTCAATCCAAGCAAACGCCCGGGAGAGACTTCGACGATAAGTCCAGTGGTCTGACCTTCGGGCACCGGCACGATTTCACGCGTTATCTTCCTCTCGGTTACGTCATAGACAAACAGTTTGGCTGCCGCGGGTGCCTGGTTGTTATTCAGTTCGTCGGCCGCCCGGATCGACGAAATTACGATGAACTTTCCGCTGAGAGCGGGCGCCAGCCACTGCACGGCGAAGCCGCTCAACGGTTTCCAGAAACCGTCCAGCTCGCCGGTCGCGGGATCGAACCACCCGAACCCGCCGCCGGTATAGCCGCGTTCACCGAACCCTCCGAAGTAGATCCGCCCATCGGCCCCGCCGGCGGAGCTATGCATTATCGCGACGCGAGTGGACCGGGCGAATTCTCCGATACGGTGCGGGTTGCCGGCCGGATTGTCGGGGTTGAGGGCAGGTCGGCCGGGCGGGCCGCCCTTTCCCAGCACCCAGGGTTGTTTGGGATCGTAGACAAAAAGCGGGCCGCCTGCGTACCCGCTCGAATAGAGCTTTCCACCGGACACGATGGTGGTGTAGGGCGCCAGGCCTGTGCGTGGCCCGCAATAAGTGGTTTCATCGGTTTTGGGATCAAAAATGAACGTGCCGGCATAATCGTCTCCGGTGCCGTACAGCCGTCCATCGGACAGCAGTGACAGCGGGTTGATTCGGTGGGGATACGTGGGCACTCCCCGCAGGTGAATCGGCGTCCAACCCGCAGCCTTTTCATGTTTCGCATCTTCCCTGGGTCGATACCACAACACCGCGTTGCCTTCCGCGTCGGGATCAATCTGGTCGAAATACACCTCCGGCTTCGGAGCGGCCTTGTCCCACGGCGAGGCTTTCCCAAGCCAGGGAGGAGTGCCGTTGGTCATCGGGATCGCCTGTCCGTGGTGCAGCCAGTACTCCTTGTCGGGCGCGCCGCCACTTTGGGGAATGCGGGCGAAAGCTCCCGGGAAGCGCTCGATTATATCCATCACGCGTTCCGTTGGCGATTCCAGCAACACCTTCTCCTCGCCCGTCACGAGATTGATCGCCACCAGATACCATGCGGGGATCATGCCACTGGCGATATACGCGTGCGTGTCATCCACCCCCATCACATACCGGCTCCAGGCGCCGTTAGGATGGCCCGGCCCCACTGCCCCGAAGTCCTTCACCACCTTCCCGGCCTGCGGATCGTAGATGTATAGCCCGACCCGGTTTCCACGGGTGCCGGTGCCATAGATCCGGCCATCAGGGCCAACAACCAGCGGTCGGACTTCGCCCCCTAATCCAGGGACAATTTCCCCGCGTTCCTCCAGCTCGTTCTTCGCCGGATCGTACACGAACAGGTCCATGCTCCAGGTCTGGCGGGACGGCGTGGCAATATAATACTTGCCGTCGAACCCCAGCGCGCGGCCTGACAGGTAAAACTGGTGTCCATCGACCAGCCGCCGTTTCTTTACCTCACCAGTGCCCAGATCAATCGCCCACAACCACGTCGGACCGTAATACTCCTTGAAATAGATCTGGAGGACGTCCCACGACTTGCCGTCCTGGTTGGGCACCATCCAGCGTTCCCAGACGTTCACTCCACGCGCCGGTTCGCCCAGCGTTTCCGTTCTGAGAACCGGCGCCTGTTCCAATGCCCGTTTCAGGTCGGGCTGATCGACCGCGTGCCAGGTGCCTTCCCCGGCCCCGGCTGCTGACGCCGCGATCATGAGCGCCAATCCCCAAGGCCGCGAAGAACTTGTCTTCTTCATTTCTTCGTTTGGTATCGGCCCGGCCGGCAATCCGTCGGGTTGTTAGTCGCGGCTTACTGGTCCGATGTACTCGCGGGCGATGACGAGGTTGTCGAAATAGACAGTGTTGGTCGCGTTCTTCGTCCAGCGGTCGGTGACATAGGACTCCAGCGTGAGTGCATTGGCTTTGAGCGATTCGGTTTTGCGCCAGTTGATCCCGCGCCAGTGGCCGAGCAGGCGGCCGTCAACCCAAAAGGCCTGTTCGCCGTCCGGCTGGCCGGGCGTGTTGTGTTTAAGCATGAACTCGGCGCAAATCCACCGATCCTTAACCATGGCCTCCTGCGGTTCCGGCAGGAATGAGTTGCCCCAGTACTTGCCGTCGGACGACTTCCGCATTTCGTGCCAATAAGAGTAGAAGTTCCACTTCCCCGGCGCCGGCCATCGCCCCCAATTGCCCCAGGGTTCAAGCGCGGTGGAAAAGCGCTCATCGCCCGCCGGGCACACGCCTGCCCCACCGAACCCGCTCCATTTGTCACCGCCGCGCAATCCCTTGTTGGCGCGCAGCGTCACGAAGTGGTGGACATAATCGCAGCCGGGGTCGAAACGGACATAGAAGCGCACAAAAACCGGGTCAGGCGGCTCGAACCATTTCGTGAGCCCGCCGCCCTGGTTCTCGCCGAGGCGGGCCTCGACTTTGAGGCAGCGCCGGCCACAAACTTCGCCTGTAACGGAAGCGAAACTGAGCGCCTTGTTTTTGGCGGCGCTTTGTTCGTCCCACCGGGCCCCTAATTCGCCGCTCTCGAAGTCGTCCGCAAAAACAACGGCGGAATGGGCCGTGATGCCGGAATCCGCCTTGAACCGCGCGGCCAGGCCTGGGCCTCGGGGAAGGGTGCTGCGCGCGGCGTCGTTCGTGAAAGCGCCCTCTCCTGCATTCACCACGGCTGGAAGCACGAGTTGGCTTAACAGGAGACTGGCGCCCAATCCGACATGAGTAATGAGAAGAGGATTCATAGTTTACGGCTGCCCCACTTGGAACACTCGATAGAAACGTTGAGGAGCGGTGGATGGAGCGGACACGGTGGCGGGAGGCCCGTCGTCCACCCAGTTGAAGAGGCCGCTGGCGCTGGCCTGGGCGAAACCCAGGGAGGAGGCGGTCCAGGTGATCAATTCCGGGGAGTATTCGACCTGGTAGGAGCGACCCGCCGACGCCATCCAGGCCAGGTTGAACGCGCCGTCCGGCAGCGCCTGGAGGCTGGGGTCCACGAACGCCAGCGGGATGAACCCCGCCCGCTGCAAGCCGCGCTGAACCTCTGGATTCTGCATAAACAACCGCCACACGCGTTGGGTGCGGTAGTTCTCGATCATGATGACGATGGGGCCCTGGTCGATTCCCAGCTCGTCAGAGGCGTACCATTGTCGCTCGATATTGAAGGCGTCCCGAAATCCGTACGCGGTCCAGATGCGGGGCCGGAAGCGGGTGTAAAACGCGCGGAGCGCAGGCAGGCAGTATTCGGGGGCAAACGCTATCGAGCCGCCGGCGGCGGTGGGCGTGATGGTGCCGTCGTCAGGGGCGGTGGGCGGGAGGCCATGCACCGCATACCCGTCGGGTCCATCGGACGCGGTCAGGCCCCAGACGTTGCTGCTATAGCCGGCATGTGGGGCGGTGCTGCAATAGGCCACCTGCGCGAGGCTGGCCCGACGCGAGTTCTCGAAGTAGGTGGTCTGGCGGCTGTTGACATAGGCGTCGCCGATGTGCCGGAAGTCGATCCAGCAGTGCGAATATTGGTGGCCAAACAGCGGCCCAAACTGGATGTAGCTCTGGCCGTAATTGGTGCCCCAGGTGTAGCCGCTGGTCCACCGGTTCCAGGCGGAGGCGGGCAAAGGATTCGCAGCGGCGCCCAAACCCAGACAGCAGAGAATCATCGCCTCATTGTACCCGATCCAGTTGGCGGAGATGAACCCCGACCCCGGGATCCAGCCCATCGACACCGCGTCCGTTCCCCGCGCCATCCAGTTCCAATCCACACGGTTCAAGATCGTGTCGACCATGGTGCGAATGGACCCCTCGTTCGCGTTCGTGCCGTCGAAATACTGTTTAGCATAAAGCATTCCCGCCAGCAGCAAGGTCGTATCGATTGATGATAGCTCCGCGCCCGACCGCACGGCTGTCTTCATATCCAGAAAATGATAGAACCAGCCGTTGTAGCCAATTGTTCCCGAGGCGCCGGGACCTTGCGGCCCCTGGAGGAAAGTGTTCAAAGTCGTCAGCACCCTTGCGACGCCTTGCGTCCTCGAGATCCAGCCATGGTCGATGCCGATCCCTATCGCGGTCAGCCCGAACCCCACCGCCGCGATGCTGCACGCCGAGCCCGTCGGGGTACGGTCCGGCACCAGCCCGTTGACCGGGTTGGCCGTATACCAGAAATAATCGAAACTGGTTTGCTGCACATAATCCAGGAACTCGTCGTCGCTGGCAAACGGGTGAGGGGTGGCGGTGAGTGTAGCGGAGGCTGGGCTCTCCTGCGATGCGGTCGTCACGGCAGTGACCTGGTAATAATAAAGCCTGCCATTGCTGTTGTTGGGGAGATCGCAAAAACCTTGCGAAGTCAGCAAAACCGGAGTTTGCAGCGCGAACGGACCGACGCTATTGGTCGAGCGGTAAACCCGGTAACCCGCGAGGTCCGGTTCGGAGTTGGCGTCCCAATGTAAAACGATGCTTTGATCCCCGGTTCGGCTGACGAGTCCCGTCGGAGCGTTGATCGCCAGGAGCATCGGCGAAGAAGCGGCCAGCAGGACAACTTGAAAATAAAGGGACGGTTTCATTCAGATCGCGGACGTCGGGGCCATGATAACACCTGAACAAGAGCGCACGCAACGTGCAAGGTCCCGCCAATGTACCCCTGTACCCCCGCAGTCTTGGGTCGGAGCGCCGAGTTGCACTCGGCTTACATGCGGCCGTCGGCGCGCTTAAGCCGATTAAAAATCGGCGCTCCGACCCAAGACCGAGGCGATACTCGCCAATTCTCATCATGGGGCGTCTGTCCCTGCCTTCACCCCCGCCGCATCTCCCTATTCGTCTGCCGCTGTGCCGATCGTCCCACCGAAAGCTCCCGCGGCAAAAGACATAGTGAGGGACGAGGTGTTTCCCTCCGTGCCCTGCGACCTCATCCAGCGAGGCGCTCCTTCGGCCCGCTCCACGCGCTCTGCGACCGCGCGGCGCCATTGACATTCCCAAGCGCGGTGGGATGTTTCAGGCAAGTGCCGCCAATGCTTCTCCGGGCACGATAAAGAACTCGTCTGCCCATGAAAAATTGCATCAATTTCTCTCCCCAAACTCTCCCGTGCTTGCCTCGATTGCACTTGAGCTTCAACCCCCTACCTCTGGCCTGGGTGGCGATCGGGCTGCTGGTTGCCGGCCCGGCGGGAGCAGCCAATCTTCTGGTTAACCCCAGCTTCGAGCAAAACACCGCTCATGTAATTCCGATCGGCTGGACCCGTTTTGCGCCGCCCACCGCTCAGTCTTTTGGCAATTACTGGGTCGAAGGCAACGTCCCGCCCCACGCGGGCAGCGTTTACTTTAAGGAATGGGGTGCGTGCTACAACGGCACGAACAACGTCGCAGGCATCTATCAGGATTTGAGCAGTACTCCGGGCTCGACCTATCAGGCCACCGGCTGGCTCTACACATCGGGCGACACGCTCGGGCCGAATTGCTCCGTCTGGATCGAGGTCTCGTTTATGGGGGCGAGCGGCAGTTCCCTGGCCCTCTACAAATCGGACAATTTCACGGCGGCCGCTGGGCTGAACACCTGGCTGCAGTATCCCGTGACCAACGCCTGTGATTTGTCCGCTCCGGTTTCGTTGGGAGATCCGTTTTACACAACTTATGCGGTGACCGGATCAGTGAGTCGGTTGGTGGCGCCGCCGGGCACTGTCAAGGTCCGGTACCGGTTCGCCTACCTGCAGTCCGGCAGCGAAGGGGGGTCGGCATACTTTGACGACGCGGTTCTGGACCAGGCCAGCGGATCGATCCCGCCCGTAATCAGCAACCTCTTCCCTCTAAACATGATTTATGTGAACCCGGGCGACGGCATCACCTTCACCGCCAGTTCACCCAGCGGCAATACCATCAACGCCGGCGGCATCAAGGTGGTGGTCAACGGGACGGACGTCTCCACCAGCCTGGAGGTCAGTGGTTCTTCCTCCAATAAAACGGTCGCGTACAACGGGCTTCAATCCAACCTGACTTACACGGCGTCCATCACTGTGACCGACTCCGCCAACCTTACTGTCACCGCCAACACGTACTTCGAAACCACCTGGGTCGGCGTGCCACCGGTAGCCTACCTGTGGGAAGCCGAGGATTTTGACTTCACCAATGGGATGTACATCACTTTCCCCACCCTTTGCGATACCAGCGGCAATCCCAATTGTTATTTCGGCAAGGTGGGTGTCGAAGGTGTTGACGAACACAAAAGCGGCACGGCGCCGAACCACTTTTATCGGCCCGATGATCCCATGGGGACGGTGCCATCGGGCGATTACGCCCGGAAAGACCACTATCTCGCGGGTGTCCAGGACTATCGGATCGACCCGCTCAACGGTGGCGACTGGGTGAATTATACGCGGGATTGGCCCGCCGGCAGCTATTGGGTCGTTGGCCGACTCTCCACCGACATTTCACTTTCCGGGTCGCTTACCCTGAGTGTTGTTAACCCCGACACAAGCACCACCGATCTCGGCACATTCTCGATCCCCAACGGCCTCGGCTGGGGCACTTTTCAAAATGTCTTTCTCAAGGACACCAACGGGAACAATGCGGTGGTGACGTTGAATGGCAAAACCACTTTGCGCGTCACCAGCGGCGGGAACCTGCTGCCGGGTTTCTTCATGCTCGTTGCCGGCCAGGTC
>DATDCV010000599.1:0-8952 GCA_036524155.1 Verrucomicrobiia bacterium | reverse complement strand
TTCACCGTCCGGCTTTATGAATGAGCTGGAAATGGTGCAATGCCTCACCAGTCTCTCAAGGAACGTCTTCACGTCTTCGCGGCGGCTTATCTGCCAATACTCCACCAGCGGCAGGATCAGCCGCCCGCCGTACCAGATCGGCGCATCCTTTCCGGCGGGATCATCGACGTAGCCTTTCCCGTCGAACTCATATTTGGGAAAGCAGGCGGAATCGCCGCGAAGGTCGGCGATGCGCATCAGGCCATCAACCTGGCGATCCAACAACCGCCGCGCCTCGGCAGAGCCGGTTTCCCGGTGCCACGCCAGCAGGCCCAGCATGGCCGAGGACTGGCTGAACAGGCAGGCGCGCCGCGGGGTCCAGGCGGCTTCGCGAGTGTAACAGAGGCCGTCCGCGGGATCAAAGAGCCCGGCCAGGTACCGGCGCAGCAAGGCTTCCCGCGGGTCGATTGGCATCCCGGTCAAGCGCCGCGAGTAAATTAAGCCCTCGACATAGCGCCCGGCCATATCGCCGTCGTCCCATTTCTCATGCTCAGCGCGGGGCGGATTTGCGAACGGATAAATCCGGAAGAATGGTTGGCCGTCCCTCGCGAGGTCCATCCGAGCCAGCATACTCAGCCCCGCCAGCCGCGCCGCATCCTGGATGACATAGGTATCCGGAAGCGAGGAGCGGGTGTTCGGCGCGTAAGCAACTCGTGTTTGCTCACGGGTTGCGCGGACAGGCGAGAGCCCTGCGCTACGATATGCAGGTTCCCCTTCGCCGGGCGGGTCCACACCGATCACTACGTCCCCACGCCAGTGCACAACGAACTTCTGACCGCCGGCCGTCACGTCCTCTTTCAACTCGCGCAGGGGATACATCACCGACACCCGCTTGTTTTTGTCGATGAAACCCAGGAGCACGAACGGCGCTTCGAATTGCCAGTCAGCGGGCGCCCCGTCCACAAAAACCGAAATCCGGTCGCGGACAACCCAAGCTGGCACGCGGATGCGGAGCGAACCAGGCACTCTTGGGATCACATCCACGCGGCCTTCGCCGGGTTGGTGACCAATCACGTCGCAGGCCGGGGCACTCCGAGTCAGGGCGAAGTTGACGGTGAAGCCGGTCTCATCGGCGCGCAGAATTGAATCCCAAGCGAGTGAAAGCGCGCGCAAGCCGCCGTTCAAACAGCAACCTTCGACGGTGCCGACATCTTCTCCGCCCCGTGTGCCGAGGTGGCCGTTGGGCATCGACTGGCTGTCAAAACACCCAAGTAGCACCGGGGTCGCGCGAAGCGGGCCGTTCGTATAAAAGGAAAGATCTTTGAACTGCGCCGCGATTACCTGGTTGCGGACATACCGTTCGACATCCTCGAGGTATTCGGGATGACCGGTGGCGGCAAGTTCGAGCGCGAGTCGAATTGCGCTGGAGATCGTACAGGTCTCGCTCGAGCCGCCGGTCGGGTAAGTAGCGGTCCAGCCGAAGCTGGTCCCGCTGCTGCGTCGAACCCAGTCGTAGAGGCCACGCGCACGTTCGACGGTCCTTTCCCGATCGAGGCCCGGTGAATTGCGAGCGGCTCGCACACAACCGGCCATGGTTTCGAGCCACGAGTGAATATGGCCCTCCCAGGACAGCGGTTTGGTGATTTCGCCGCCAGGGCCGAGCACTGGATCGGAGAGTGCCCAGCGGGCGAGCCCCTCCGCCAGAGTCAACGCGTCGGGGTAACCCGTCAGTTCGTAGAATCGCACCGCCGGATAAATCTGGTAGCCGGCAAGGTGGCTGCCCGAGGATTGCTCCAACTTCACGGAGTCATCGATCAACAAATCACCCTGGCGCCGGGCGCGCTTGAGCTGTCCCGAAATCAGCCTCTCGATCGAGCGCCGGACCTCGGCATCGCCGGAATCCTCATACCAGGCGAGCAGGCCATAGAGCGCACTGCCTTGTGAGAAGCTGTGATCGACTGCGCCGGATTGCGGGTCATGCACCAAACCGTCGGGGCCGAGAAGTTTGAACAGGTATGCTTGAAGCCGGGTCTCCGCCCGGGTCAGTTCCGGAGAGGAAACACCCATGTGCCTGGCTTGGATCAGGGATTCGAGGTACCGCCCAGTCATATCGCCCAGGTCCCAACTGGCGTGCTCAGGCGTGACCGGGATGCCATTGCTCCCGCGTATCAAGAACCAAGGCCGGTAGTCCTGATTCGGATCCAGGCGCCGAGCGATAGCCAGAGCGCCGAGCAACATCGGTTCACGAAGATCCAGGGCTGCATTCGAGCGAATGTCATCCCCCCCGCGACCGGATGCCTGAGACAGATCACCGCCGGGCTGTCCCGGGCGAGTGGAGCAGGAGGCCACAAACGAAGCCACCAGCAGGGCTGTCGGCAGCAACCTCCGTTTTGGTGATCTCTTTTTCACGCCGAGCCCGCACGTTTGTCGGGACCACCTCTCTCCCGTCCCCTCTCGCCCAAGGGCGGAGAGGCGGGAATAAACCGTAGCGCACTTCCCCCTCTCCTCCTCTGGAGGAGAGGGTCGAGGAGAGGAGGCCCCTGCTTTGATCCGCCGACAAGTTTATGGGGAACTTCCCTGCGACCACTAGCGCCGGGACGCGGCGCAGACAGGCTGCTCACGGAAAGTTTCCCACTCTGCCTCATTTTGGCCTCGTCGCTTCGGCCGCTGCAAGAGGCATCAGCTTGCGCCCATCTTCTTGGCCCAATCATCGAGCGACTGGCCTTCGTTGATGTTGCTGATGCGGGCCTTACGGGCGACCTCGAGAAATTTCTGAAGCAGTTTAGCTTTTTCTTCGCCTGTGACACGATTGGTTGCCAGTTGCACATACCAAACCGGCAGGCGCGCGACGAGGACTCGAGAGCGGATCGTATCGTCCTCGGCGGCTTGTTCCGCTTGGGCAAGAATCTCGTTCGCGCTCGCGATAAACGTGTCGTTCAGATAAGCGGCCTTGGAAGAATCAAAGATGTGGGCGTGGGTTTTGCCGTCGCGCACCTGACGTTCCAGGATCTCGAGGTAAGCGCGAATAGTCGGGGCTGCTTTTCCGTAGTAGGCGTCGAGAAATTCGGTGGTATGCCTCTGGACGTCGGTCATTGGATCCCAAAGCAGCTTAGCGAGAACATAGGCGCGCAGAGGCCCCATCTCACCGTTGCCACCGCCCGAATAATTGCCCTGCTCGAAAAGGCCTTTGACGCCATGCTGGACGAAGAACTGCACGTTCGGCTGGAGCGCGTCCCAGTTCGGGAACGGCTGTTGGTAGTTGGCAAAGTTCGGCGTGTAATCCCAGATATAGAGCAGCGGCGCGACCGGTTGCCAGGCAATTATGTCCTCGCGGAAACGGCGGTTGGCCTCCGAGTTGCATGTTCCCAGCGGGTGGGCGAAACAGCATTCGATGGAGCAGAGGCGGATGATGACATTGCGACGCGGGCGCAACGTCTTGGGAGGTTTTCGCGTGTACTGGTAAGCCAGGGTATCGATGCGCACTTTGGGAAAGTCGTTTTCGATGTCGGCGGCGATGGCGTTGACGAATTTGATCAGGGAGGCGGCAGGGCTGCCTTCCTGGTCGTCGAGCGCTTTGCATTGCTCGCACTGACACCAGTTGCCGGTGTCATTTTGGGAAACGCTGATGATCGACGCCTCCGGATGCTGCTTAGTCCACTCGCGCACACGGGCGATGGCGAGCTTGAGCACTTCAGGATTGGACAGGCAACGCTGGACGTAGCCGTCGGCGCGCTTGCCTTTGATGAAGGGAAAATACTCCGGATGCTCTTTGTAGAGGTCGGGAGGAATCAGCAGGTCAAAACTGTGGACGAAGGGGAAATAAACGGCGAAACGTCCGCCGTGCTTCTCCGTCAGTTGGTAGTGATTTCCGTTCAGGCGGTGCCGCGCCGCAAAATCCGCGTTGCGCATCATTTCGGTCCAGAAAACTTCCCGGTTTTCAAGAACGGGAATGTGGGTCTCATCAAACGGCTTCAGGACCAGGCGACCCGCCCGCGGCACCCGCTCAACCTCCGGGGTGAACCAACGAACTCCGAGCTTATCTTCCAGCAGGGTATAAACGCCATTGAGGGTGCCACGCGGTTTTCCGCCCGCGATAATGAGCCTGTTCCCCTCCGTTCGGAGAACGAAGCCATCGGTGCCAAGCGCCGCGTAATCGATCGGCGACTTGAGCTTCCGCAGATGCGCGTTGTCGCCGAGCAGAATCTCCCGCGATGAGGACGCTTCTGAGTCTTTGCCGATGGGCAGTCTGGCCCCCGTGATTCGCTCCAGATAGCGCTGGAGTTCGGCAGCCGCATAGCGCTCGGAAGGAATCGCATCCGCCGGGATGACGATGCGGTAGGCGGATTTTCCTCTGTCCGCCAGAGTGACCGCCGAGGATAGGTGAATGACTGACCCCAAAAACACTGCGAGCGCCAAACCAACGATAGAAAAGAGTCGAGAACGGGAGTTTCGCATGGGCCAATCGTTAAACAGTCGAACGATGCGTGTCAAAAACGAAAAGACGCCCATCGCCAAAATCACCGCCCCTATCTCCCATCACTCTCTCGATAATTCACTGACTCACTAATTCACTCATTTTCCCTTGCTCTTCCCGGTTCGGGCTGGCTGGCCTCCGAAATAGGGATATTTATCCCAGCGATCGTCATCCGCCTTCACCGCGCGCGGATCCGCCGTCTCTTTCATCCAAGCCTCCAGCCGGGCGCGCAGGGCATCCTTTTTTGCGGCGTAAGCCGGCACCGAGGCGACATTCCTCGTTTGGTGAGGGTCGCTCTCCAAATCGTACAGTTCCTCGGCAAGACGTTTGCCAAAACACAGCTCAAAAAGCGGCTGCACCGCGGGCTCGCCCTTGTGCTGAAGAATGAAGTCTTTGGTGGGGCCGTCATCGCAATCGCCAAACTCCCGCATGGGGTCTTTGTGCGCCTGGGGATCGCCCGCAGGCCAGCGGTCGGGCTGAAAGTTGCGGATGTAAAGAAAAGCCGGTGTCCGGATAGCGCGCATAGGATAACCAACATCCCCGGCGCGGACGTTGGCGTGGCGTTCGCGTTCGAGGAAAACGGCCTCAGCCGAACGGTAATCGCCTTGCCCTGTCAGCAGAGGAAGAAAGCTGCGCCCCGTCATTTCGGGCGGAGGCCGTAGCCCCGCGGCTTCGAATAAAGTCGGCGCCAGATCCATCAGGTTGATAAACTCATGGCGAACCTGGCCCGCTTTCACCTTGCCGGGCCAGCGCACCGCTAGCGGTTGCCTGGTGCCGCCGTCGTATAGGTTCGCTTTGCAGCGTGGAAAAGGCACGCCGTTGTCCCCGGTCATTATGACGATCGTGTTTTCAAGCAAGCCGGCCTTGTCGAGCAATTCCATGGCTTCACCCGCTTCGCGGTCAAAGCGTTCGACTTCGAGGTAGTAATCCAACATGTCGTTGCGGGTGGTTTTGTTGTCCGGCCAATAAGGCGGCAAGACCACATTCTCGGCCTTCAAACCCGCTCGAGCCCCGGAGTCTTTCTCGTAGGGCCGATGCGGGTCGTTGCTGCCAAACCAAAAGCAGAACGGCTTGCCCCGGGGAACGGTCTTGAGGAATGCCTCCAGGTTCCGGAACGACGGCCCTGCCGGGTTGCGCGCGTAGCCTCCTTCCTCGAACCGGCCCGGCCCCCAGCCTTTGCGCATTGACCCGACGACATAACCGGACTTTTCGAGCAGGTCAGGATAGACCGGGTACTTCCTGGGCAGAAATCCCCACAGCACGCCACCCTGCTCAAGCCGGTGAGGATACTGACCGGTCAGCATCGCGGCCCGTGAAGGTGTACACGACGGAGCAGCGCTGAAGCAGTGGGTAAAGAGAACCCCTTCCCGTGCCAGGCGATCGAACGTGGGTGTTTTCACGACGCGATCGCCATACGCTCCCGCATGGGGCCAGCCCCAATCATCGGCCAGGCAATAGAGGATATTGGGCCGATCATCCACCGCGCCACAGGCCGACGCAACCCCACAAAGGAGGCTGAGCGCCACCAGCGGCGACCCCAATAGGTTTGACGTTTTCATCAATTCCACTGGTAAACCCATCCGCGCGCCGGCACGATCAAGTCCTTACCATTAAGCTCCACTTGGGCCGGTTGGCTATTGAAGTTCTCAATGACCCAGCTTTTGTCTTTGAAGAGGTAAAGACTGACTTGATTCGGCGCCCGGAACGTTGTGTCAAAAGGTCTGAGCATCCCCGCACGGAGAACGTCCAAATCGCCTTGAGCAAGCTCAAGAAGAGATTTCGGATTCTGTTTCACCTCCAGGATATGGACGTTGGGCCGGTCGAAGTCGAGGCGATGGGCCAGGGCACGAGCCAGCCCGGTAGTGAGAATTGTTGGTTTGCCCGATTTGACAAACTTTCCGAGCTGAACCTCGATGTCGGGGTCTTTCAAAGCATGCATGGAGAAAAAGCCGGCGGCCGCTTTCGCTGGAAACTGGTAACAAGGCACTAGCGGTAAACCGAGCATTCCCACAAAGTCAAAAACCCTCGGTTCGGTCTCCGGATGGCTGTTCGCGGGCTTGTAAGCGGCGACGCCTATGATTTGCCGCTTGCGGATTTCTTTGGCGACCGAGAGCAGTTCAGGAATCTCGGCGCGCAGCGCTTCAACGTTCCTGGGACCCGTGTCGCGCTGCAAGGCGCCATAGCAGAACAGCATCGATTCCCGGGCGCCGCCGAGAACCGTCTGGCGAGCCTGCTCGACGTAAGTCCGTTCGGTGGTCCCAAAGGGATCGAACCAGCCGCCGCCGCATTTCGAACCACCCATCCCGCCCAGCCAGCGCATAATAAAATAGGCCTCGTATTGAACGGTCCCGCCCCAGCGTAGATTTCCATAGTCACGCGTCTCCGTGCCCACCCAAATCTTGTCAAAGTCAGCGGTCTCGCGAAGCACCTCATAGCCCCGCTCGTGGAACTGATCGTACCATTGCGGGTATTTGATAATGAGTTTTACCTTGTGATTAATTCGCCGGGCCGGAACCAACAGACGCTCTCGCGACAGGCGGACCATAAGCTCGCAACGGTAATCCTCCCACGTGTCGCCAGCGACAGGATACTGGTGGGAGCCGATGGTCACGATCCTGCTCTTGCGGGCGGCGTCGCATTCGGAACACGCGCAATCGGTAAACCAGAAATCGTCGATCATGATCTCATCGAACAGACCGGCCGCGTATTCGAATATCGACTGAAGTTTGTCCTGCGTCGGCATGTCGGTGTAGCAACTGATGGCTTCTTTCCATCGGGTCGAGGGTTTGCCGACCTTCGTCGGGGTGATACAGCCGGAGACAAGGAACCCGGCCGAGCGAAATGTATCGCGTGCCTTCTCCAACGCGGTGCGCTCCGCCTGGTAACCATCGCGAAAGCTCTCGATATAGACTTTGGTGACGCCGGTCTCTTTGCACCAAGCCAGGGCCCGGCTCAGGCCCTCGTCACTGGACAGACGATCCCGAACGTCCTGCGCGGTGAAGAGAGTTGAGAACCGATGGCTGTTCGTTTTCTTTGTCGCCAACTGCCATAAGCCGCCACCTCCAGAACCCGGCTCGCCAGCCAGGCTACAGCCGGCGAGGAACAGCCATCCACCAACTGTGCAGGCCAAAAGATGCGAGAGCCCTGTGCGTTGCATTCGGCCATCGTTAACGAGCATGCACTCCCTGTCAACTGGCGTCGCACACTTGGCTCAAGCGTGAACTGCCCTCGCGTAGCGATGAAGCCGATTACCAGCGGCTGCCAGAACCTGCCGCGACTTACCAGGACCTACCGAGCGGCTTCCGAGCCAGGAGGATCAGATGGGCGGATTGAGGAATTGAGGGAGCGAGGGAGAGGCGGAATTGCGGGGCGATGGCATAAAAGAGATGGTTTGGATTGCACGCTGGTTGCGCATGTTTCTACTGGAAGGGGATCGGTGCGGGAGAGATCTACAGTGTGGCTGTAATCGGCACGGTTCCAGGGGCTTAGCTGGAGTCGAGGCGGTTCGCTTTTGCTCATTCACGGGAGGCGTCGGTGAACGCGGCGCCAACGCAGACGAGTTACGGCGAACTGGCGAGGGGGAAGAGGCCCTGGCTCTGATCGTCCGCTCCGGCGAGGGCCTCCTGCGCCGGACCAGGAACCTGTGCCTGAGCTCGCTCATCGAAGTCGTGCGCGACCAAACCCGCACGGTGGACCTCAAACACGTCAACCGCGTCCTCATCCAACCCCACTGGAGGAAAGACTGTGACCAACCCCTGCCTTAACCCCTCCCTGGCTCCGCGCTGGACCCGCCAGCAAATCCGGGCCGCCCGGCTGACTCCTTTGCTGCCGCTGCTCCAAAAGCGGGGGCTTGAACTCATCGAGTTACCCGCCGGCAACTTCGCGTTGGTGGCTTACCCGGGCCTGCTGGTCAAAGACGGCTACTGGCGCTGGCCGCAGCGGGATCTGGCCGGCAACGCCATCGACTTCTTCATGCGCGTGCTCGGCCTCTCCTTCCACGACGCCATGCGCCAGATCATCGGCCCCTGAGCCAAAACCGACCCGCTACCTCAACGGCTGGCGTCGTACGCGTACGACGCCAGCGCGGGCAAGTGGGCCCAAAGCTCCCGGCTACGATGTCAGTTCGGGAATCGAGACTGGGAATACACCGCGTACGATAGCAACTTGGGAAACTCAAGGCTGCGACTGAAAAAAACACTCCACTGGCCCAACCCGGTCGCAACGTTGTGACCCGAGCTCGGTAATTTGGTACCAAAAGACGACGGCAGTTCGGTCAAAACCCACAAACCGCTACGACCGCAGTTCGGGACGAATCACGATGAGAATTTGGGACGTAACACTCAGTCAGCCGCATATCTGTAAGCGTCACGCCAAGCACCTCTAGTTAAGCCTCTCAGCGGTGTCGTAGCATATACGCTATGACGACTCTGACTTCTGAGAACGGGGCGATTCTTAAAGTGGATGCCAAGGGCCGTGTGCAAACGCCGCCCGAGCGTCGC
>DATDCV010000598.1:0-1642 GCA_036524155.1 Verrucomicrobiia bacterium | reverse complement strand
ACCGGAGGACAAAGTCGTCAGCGTCGCTGCCCAACAAATGCTCTCCGAAGAACTCAAAGGCCAGGGGGGAGAGGAATGAAATCCGAAATCCGAAATCCGAAATCCGAAAGGAATCTGAAGATACGGGATTCGGACCTTCGGATTTCGGATTTCGGACTTCTTAAAATATGCTCCAGGCCGTAGTCCATTTCTCGCTAAAGTTCCGTGGCGTCGTCGTGGTCCTTGCCTGCGTGCTGCTGGGTTACGGTCTGCACATCGCCCACAACGCCAAGCTGGATGTCTTCCCCAATTTTGTTCAGCCGCAAGTGACGATCCAGACCGAGTGCCCCGGCCTGGCGCCCGAACAGGTGGAATTGCTGGTCACGCTGCCGATCGAAGCCATGGTCAATGGCCTGGGCGACATGGAATCGCTTCGCTCTGAGTCCATCGAGGGGCTCTCGATCATCACCGCCGTCTTCAAGGAAGGAACCGACGTGTTTCGCAGCCGACAGTTGCTGGCCGAGAAAGTTGCCGAGACCGCCGGCCTGCTGCCCGGCAATGTCAAAACGCC
Organism: Verrucomicrobiia bacterium; assembly: GCA_036524155.1. Classification (GTDB taxonomy): domain Bacteria; phylum Verrucomicrobiota; class Verrucomicrobiia; order Limisphaerales; family UBA8199; genus DATDCV01. Next base: position 1,092 of record DATDCV010000598.1, on the reverse strand, counting down.
GCGCATGACGCCGCTGACTTCCTCGACCATGGACCTGCTCAAGATTGGCCTGGTCTCGGACAAACTCACGCCGATGGAACTCCGGACGTTTGCGGATTGGACGCTCAAGCCGCGGCTGCTCTCTGTGCCGGGTGTCGCGAAGTGCAGCAGTTTCGGCGGTGAGGTTCGGCAACTGCAGATCCGAGTTCTACCCGACCGCTTGCTCGCCCATAATCTCGGGTTGTCGGATGTGCTGGCAGCCGCACGGCTCTCCACCGGAGTGACGGGCGCAGGCTTCATCGAAACCGCCAACCAACGAGTCACCCTCCAAACGGAGGGCCAGGCGACTACCGCCGCCATACTCGGCGAAGTAATCGTCGCTCACACCAACGGCCTGAGCGTACGGCTGAAGGACGTCGCCCGCGTGGTCGAAGGCGCGGAACCTAAATTCGGTGATTGCGTCATCCAGGGCCGCTGGGGCGTCCTCATGACCATGTCCAGCCAATATGGCGCCAACACCATGGAAGTGACCACCGCTCTCGAAGCCGCCCTCGAGGAAATGAAACCGGTGTTCGAAAAGGAAGGGATCAAGCTATACCCGCGTCTGCATCGGCCGGCGACCTTCATCGAGGCCGCTCTGCGTAATATGAAGCATTCTCTGGCGCTAGGAGGCATCCTGGTCGCCGTAGTGCTCTTTCTGCTGATCGGCAGCGTCCGCACCGCCTGCATCTCCCTCGCAGCCATTCCGCTCTCCCTGCTGACCGCGGTGATGGTGCTCGAAAAGTTCGGCATCAGCATCAACACCCTCACCCTGGGCGGCCTGGCCATCGCCCTCGGCGAGGTTGTGGACGATTCGATCATCGATGTTGAAAACATCTTCCGCCGGCTGCGCGAATACTCCGCCAGGAAGAAAGCAGGGGCGAGTACCGGCGGCGACGGCAGCCTCCAGGCCGGGGAAATTTTTCAGGTCGTCCTCGGCGCCTCCCTCGAAGTCCGACGCGCCGTGATTTACGCAACGTTTATCGTCGCTCTGATCTTCCTGCCGATCCTCACCCTCACCGGCCTCCAGGGCAGCTTTTTTGCCCCGCTCGCCCTGAGCTATATCCTCGCCAT
>DATDCV010000597.1:0-1626 GCA_036524155.1 Verrucomicrobiia bacterium | reverse complement strand
TTGGGTCCCTGGGCTGAACCGGTCATGGTTCCGTCCACCAATGTTCCCTCAAACACGAGGTCGTTCGTGCTGTCTTCCTCCTGCTTCGGGGAGACAAACCGGATTTGGTCACGTTGAACAGCCACCGTGGGCAAGGGCCGGGCATTGCCCCATCGGCCCACAAAGGTGGCTCTCCAGGTTCGCTCGTCCCGCTTCAACTCCAGCCAGGAGGGCAGTGGCTTCTGGTCGGCGTCCAGGATCGTCAGATCCCAACGGCCAACGAAGCCGTCTGCAAAAGCTGCTTCAGCCATCGGCTGCATGCCTAAAAGGCCGCACCACAGAAGGAGCCGAGCCCAAAACCACCCCCTAACCTCCCGAGAGCATCCGCCAATACATTTCATGAAACCCAGCCTAGCAGAAACGCACCTCCTGGGTATTTCGCACAGGGGCGGTTAATCTGCGCACCGCCAGCCAGCATCCCACCCGAACGCTCGGATGGCCTTTTTGCTCGACGTCGATCCGTCGGTCTCAGTGACATTGTAGACGCCGCGCTGCCCTTTAGCGACAGCAAGTTCAGCGGCCTTGGCTGCAGCGTCAACATGCACTGAACCCGGGGCAATGGGCGTGGCGAAGCCGGTTCCCGGTCCGTAGAGCAATCCGTAGCGCAGGACGATTCCATCGAGCGGCGCTTCCATCACTTGACGTTCCAGGCTCATGACAGCTTGCACCGTTTCTCCGTAAACTGGATGGGTCACTGGCAGGAGTGGGTCGGTCTCCTTGTAGGGTTTGGATCCGCCGGCGTAGATAAAGATGCTGGAGGTTCGCCGCGTCATAAACATCAACTACGACCGGTTCGACGCCGAGCTCTGCCAACTGGCCGACTCTGCTCTTGGAGCGCGTGGAACCGAAGACAGGCCATCCGTTAGCAACGAGCAGTGGAGCAAGGCGGCGGCCGATCGCACCGGCCGCGCCTGCAAGGAAGATTCGCTGAGTCGCGTGGTTGTTCATTGTGCTTTCGCCTTCGGATTATTTGGGGACATCTGGTATCCCTGCCGGTCGAATTCGAGTAGAGCAAGTTTACCAGTGCCACCGGTCGGATCAATTCAAAGCGGTCGCGTGGTCGGCAATACCAATGCGGCGAGGCCATGCGACCGATGAGAAACAGACGGTCGCCGTTGACACGCTTCTTCTCCGGATCAAACAGATCGTCCCGCACGTGAAGGCGCTTCACCATCCGCCGCGCCCAGCATGCTCATCGCCGACAGAAACGGAATACGAACCGGCCCTTTTCGATCAAAGCGCGATACCACTGGAACACTGCGCCGATTGAAAACCAAAGGAGGATAATGTGGCGCTCATTGCAGAGCACAACGTGCCAGCGTTTAGGCTGTGGTCTCAGTAGCGTCTGATTAGCGGAGAACTTTCGGCCCTCTTTCCGCCTTGAATGGGGGGTGGAACCGCGGCACGCTGGCGTTGTGCCCGAGACACCTTCGCTTGCAGCACCCGTTCCGGACGGCAGAGTGACAAACGTCCAATCGCCTTCGTTTACCCTCATCGAACTCCTGGTGGTCATCGCGATTATCGCCATCCTGGCGGCCATGCTCTTGCCGGTCCTCGGATCGGCGAAGGAAAAAGCCCAGCGGGCGG
>DATDCV010000596.1:0-3797 GCA_036524155.1 Verrucomicrobiia bacterium | reverse complement strand
GAAGACCAGTGTGGCCGCCAGAAATCCGACAAACGCGTGCCGGCCCAGGATGCCCGCACCCACAGCAAGCACCAGGCCCAGGGGGAGGTCGGCCACCAGTGAGACCTCCTGCCTGAGCGCGCGCCAACCCAGATAAGCCAGACCGCACATAAACAGCACTCCCGCGTAATAGGGATGCACCCGGTGGATCAGTTCTGGCTGGAACGCGTGTTGCAGACCACCAAAGAAACTCTCAGAAACCGCTTTGACCTCGGGCGCGGAAGGCAGTGGCACAACCCAGGCGAAGTTTGTTCCCGCACCGAGGAAGGTCGTCTCGATGACCAAACGTTCCAGGCCGTCGGAAAAGTGGATCAGGGCCTGCTGATTGGGGATTTCAACTTTGGGGTAATACTGTTCGGGGACAACCATGCCATCAGCGAGAGCGGCGGGCGCGAAAGCAACGAAACTGAGTACCAAAAGGGGTTGGATCAAGCGAGTGCGGTGCATCACTGTTACGTATTATTTGGGAATTGGACAGGAGGCTCAAGGATTCGTGCCGCCGTGCTGAAGTCCGAAGTCCGAAGCCCGAAATCCGAAATCCGAAAGAAATCCGAAGGCCGAAATCCGAAGGCCATACGGAGGGTGTTTGCAGTCCATTCCGAGACGCTCCTGACTTCCGAAAGTGTTGGTCTCCAGAGCCTGCTGCGGTTAGCGTTGAATGGTTGACAGCAGGTATCCTTGAAAGAATCCCACTGCTTCGACCTCCGGGCGCGTCCTTTGCGGAGCTGGGGGAACCGAAGCAGCGGACGCTTTTGCCGGAATGGACACGCTGGGCACGATCTTCTTAATTTGGACGATGCATGCGGTAGTCGGCGCGGCACTCGCCGGCCCGATACGGTTTCTGGGGCGCAAGCGCGCGCCCTGGGCGGCTTGGGAGCTGCTGGCGTTGGTGGTTCCGTTCTGCGTGTGGCTGGCTTTGATGAGTTCTCCGCTTGCAACCGGTCGAAAGAGCCTGGCGAACATCGGGGAGCCGGTTTACATCAGCTTTGCCATGCCCGTGGCGGCGTTGGTGCGAGTGGCGTTGGGCAAGAGCATCGGAGAGAGATCATGTGCTGTTGTGCTGATCTCACTTTTGTGCTTCGCGGCCGCAGCCGCTTTTCTTATGACGCCAATGAAACCCGAATGAAAGAGGTCTAGCCGTCGGCCAGGGCGGTTGGCGCCTGCTGCTTCCACGCACCACGCGTGAAATCGGGGACCACCACGGGCGCGCTGCCTTTGGCGACGGAGGCGATACTGAGCGGGAAGATGCTGCTCCAGGCGGCGGCGTCATACACGGTCAGGTCCAGCGGCAAACCCTCCCGCAGGCATTGGACCAGCCGCCAATTCATCAGGTAATCCATGCCGCCATGGCCGCCGGACTGCCGGGCCTGCGCGTTAAGTTTTTTCCAGAGGGGATGACCGTACTTTTCGTGGTGCGGCTGGAGGTCGGTGATCCAGTCCCCCGGCTGGCCGTCGAGGTGAAGCCGTGGCGGGTAATCGCAAAACGTGCCGGTAGTGCCGGCAATCAGGTTGATGCGGCTGTAGGGACGCGATTGAACCATCGACAACTGCACCATGATCGTGCGACCCAGCGCGGTCTTGATGAGTGTCGTGTTGATATCCCCGCACGCGAAGTGCTCCCGGCGGCGGGGATTGTCCGCGGGCAAGGCCTCGCACCGGCGGCTCAACGCCCTTTCGCACGAGCTCATCGAGACCAGGTAGTCGAATTTGTCGCCCGCGTTGATGCCCAGGTACTGTGCCACGGGACCGAGCCCGTGGGTTGGGTAGAGATTGCCATTCAAGGAAGCGACAAAACGTCGGCGCCAATTCGCCGAGCCTGTATCCTGGAGGAGATAATCACGAGCTTCGTGGAGATAGCCAGCCTCTCCATGGGTCAACTCGCCGAAAACACCCGCGCGCGCCATGCGAAGGATCAACAATTCAGTCTCGCCGTAACAACAATTCTCCAGCATCAGACAGTGGCGGCGTGTTAGCTCGGCGGTGTCCACCAACTGCCAACACTCTTCCAACGTGATCGCCGCCGGCACTTCGATGGCCGCATGTTTGCCTTGCTTCATGGCGCTAACCGCCATCGGCACGTGCCAGTCCCACGGGGTGGCGATGTAAACCAGGTCGACGTCGTCCCGCCGACACAGTTCCTCGAAGGCCGTGTCGCCCTTCGCGTAGCCGACTGGTTCGGGTTGCCCTTTGGCGGTGACGCGCTTTTGGGCGCTGGCCACCCGGTCGGGTACGATGTCGCAAACGGCTTTGATCGCGACCCCGTCAATATCGAGCAAATTGCCGAGCAGGCTGGACCCGCGGTTGCCCACCCCGATGAAGCCGATCCGGACTTTGTCCAAAGGCGGGAATCTCAGCCCGAAGACCGGTTGTTGTCCGCGCCTGGCTCGCGGAGTAATGGTTGCGGAGGTGGCTCCGGCACTCGCAAACAGCCCGAGGCCAGCGCTGGCTGCTCCTGCCACGGTGAGAAATTCGCGGCGGGAATAGGCATCATCGGAAAGTGTCATAACAATTCTGGGCTGGAACAGTTTTCGCGGCCTGAGTTCAGCAGCAAAGCAACCTTAATGCAAGCCGGCCTTCCATCTTCATCGTCGCTCCTAGCCCGCCACTGCCAGCCTGGCTTTCACCGTTCGGCGGTCAAGGTTTAGCCGACGTGCGGTTTCTTCGAGGTTTCGGGTTTGTGCAAAAACGATGGAACAGTACCTCTGCAAGAGCTCGTCGGCCGTCAATCGTCCAGTTGCGATATCTGCCGCGAGCGCGGCCGCAGGGTCGCGCGGCCTTATGCGGGCTGGCTCGTAACGTCCCCGGACCAGCACGTTCCTGACACACTGCTCCAGCTCGCGAAAGTTCCCGGGCCAGCTATAGTCACGCCCCAGCTTTGACTCCACGAGGCTGATGACCTCCGTGGTCAACTCGTCCGCCTGTTCGGGGCTCACCAGCCGGCGCGCGATGAAGCGGACCAGCCGGCCAAGGTCCTCAGGAGCCTCGGCCAACTGCTGGCGCAAAGACGGCGCCGAGATGACATCCGAACAGAGCCTGTAGTAGAAGTCCTCACGAATCCCGCCGGCCTGAATCTCGGCAACAAGGTCCCGATTGGTCGCAGCTATGATCTTGCCCCGGAACGAGCGTGGTTGACTCTCTCCCAGACGTTGGAAGGCGCGGGCTTGCAGCACGCGCAACAACTTAACCTGGAGCGAAGCGTCGATTTCGCCGACTTCATCGAGGAACACGGAACCGCCTTGCGGGCATACTTCGAGCCACCCGACGTGGTCCTCGAGGGCGCCGGTGAAAGCTCCGCGTTTGTGGCCGAATAGCTCAGATTCGATCAGGCTTGACGGTAGCGCAGAAAGGTTCAGGGCGTAAAACAAGGTGTTCGGATCCAAAACGAAGCGGTGTTTTTCCGCCTCGAAGGGTATGTAGCCTGAACAGGCGATGGCCTTGGCAACCAGTTCCTTGCCGGTGCCCGAGGGCCCCGTGATCAAAGTCGTAATCTGGCTCATGCCTTCATAAAGCCCCTCACGATACCGCTTGAAATTGTAGGTAAAAATCGACTCCCAGACTGACGCGCGCAGCCGCGCAATGGACGCGGAGCTACCGATGATGTTCTGGAAAATATTGATGAATGCCCGTTCGATTTGCCAGAGCCCGGCGAACAGGTGAGCGACTTCCCGAGAAGAAAGAGCCGATTCACGGGCCGGTTGGAGATATGCCTGTGCGTCTCGGGAGAAAGCGGCATAAAATTTGACCGGGCTTGCAGGCGC
>DATDCV010000595.1:0-17857 GCA_036524155.1 Verrucomicrobiia bacterium | reverse complement strand
GCCATTAGGCGAGGAACGCCACCACCTTTCCAGTGCCGTTTAACCCACCACGGTCTGACGGCCGTATCTGCGAAGAAACGGCGCGCCCTGACTCAGATGCTTGCTCTGTTGGGCAATTATCTGGCCCAGCGCGCGGAAAGTCGGCTCGTGGCCAAAACCGGCTCGGTCTCTCCTCTTGCCAACGAAGTCGAAAGCATCCTGGCTGCTCATACGCCGGAGGAACACCTCTCCCTCCAGGAAGTGGCCCGGCGCGTCAGCCTCAGCCCGTGCCACTTTTGCCGCGTTTTCAAGCAGCAGACCGGCCTGACCCTGACCGAATTTCGCCTCCGACACCAGGTCGAACAGGCGAAGAAACTCCTGGAGGAGGAACCGCTGCGCGTCAGCGAAGTGGCCTTTGCAGCCGGTTTCGAGTCCATCCCGCATTTCAATCATATCTTCCGCCGGTATGTGGGCTGTCCCCCGACGCAATACCGGCGGGAGCAGCGCGCGCAAATCCACGACAAGAAAATGCAAATCCAGGAGTAGCGGGGAACCAGCGTCAGCGCTAACATGGACATTCAGTCCGAGTAACTGCACGCGGTCCGGTGAATGCGATTTGCATGAATCTGGGTTGCGCGGAGTCGCTTGTGGGTATCAAGGGGTTATGGCGCACGCCCGTGTTTTTGAGTCTCGCCGTTGCCGTGCGTCTCAGCGCCCCGTTTGTGGTCACGTGAAAGAATCTCACCTAAACCGCGAGGCGAGCCTCGCGCGGCCTGGCTGGGCCAGTTGCCCTGTGCTTGGAAGGGCGGTGGCGCCGACGCGAGGCAGCAAGTGCATCATAGTTTCGCGCGCCTTCACGCTGATCGAGTTGCTGGTAGTGATCGCGGTCATCGCCATTCTCGCAGCGCTGCTACTGCCGGCGCTCGGCCACGCCAAACTCAAGGCCCAAGGCGTAGCGTGCCTGAGCAACCAGCGCCAGATCAACCTGAGCTTTCGGGTGCGTGTGGACGAGTGCCGGGGGCGGTTTGACCAGCCGGAGTTCTATGATTGGTGGGCCACTGATGAAGTGGGGCGTCCCGGACGGCCCTGGATTTGTCCCAGCGCCCCGGTGGTCAACGAGCTGAGAGCTCATGTCGGAGCGCCCGGGGTCACCGGGGGAACCGTGCGATCGGCCTGGGTTTTTGTGGGCTCTTCATGGCTAGGATACCAGCGGGGGTCGCCCGGTCGCCAGGCCGGGCCGGACGACTTGCACGCGGGCAGCTACACCCTCAACTATTGGCTGTTTGGCGCTTCTGCGTGGGACTCGCCCTTCGGGATCGGTTGGCCACGCTTCGAGCGTGAAGACCAGATCGAGCAACCGCTGCGAACGCCTCTTCTGACCGACGGGATCGGCCTCTTTATCAATCCTATGGAGTTTTGGCTCCCGCCCACAGACCTTTTCAGCCCTATCCATTCGGACACAGACAGGCCGAACATGGATGTAGCCATTCCTCGCCACGGGAATCGGCCCAATCCGGTGCCAACCTATTGGCCGCCGAGTCAGCCGCTCCCGGGGGCGGTGAACGTGGCCTTTTGCGACGGGCATGGGGAGTTGGTGAAGCTGGACCGGCTCTGGCAGCTTTATTGGCATAAGGGGTGGCAGCCGCCAGCCAAGCGGCCGGGGTTGCCCTGAGGAGATTTTTGGCTCTCGTGGCTGGCCGGGAGAGCCGGGCGACCGCCTCCGACCGGAGAGTGGCCGTTGGGGACGCAGAGGAATTCGCACCGGCCTGTTGCAGAGCAAAAAGCAACTATGAACAAACTAAAACGGTTATTCGGGCCACGAGCCCTGGCGGCAGAAGGCCTCCACGACCCCTGCGACCTGGTCGCCTCCCTGCGCCACGTCGTCCGGCTCATCAGGCCCGCCCACCGCCCTGGCGTGAAAGTGCCTGAGGGCTGGCTGGCGTGGCCGTTTTTCTGGAAGGCGCTTCGCTCATGACTACTACGTCAAATTGCCCAGGGCGGCTCGGCCGGCCCGGTGAGGCGCGACGGAGTTTCACGCTGATCGAGTTGCTGGTAGTGATCGCGGTCATCGCCATTCTCGCAGCACTGTTACTGCCGGCCCTCGGCCGCGCCAAACTCAAGGCCCAAGGCGTAGCGTGCCTGAGCAACCAGCGCCAGATCAACCTGAGCTTTCGGGTGCGTGTGGACGAGTGCCGGGGGCGGTTTGACCAGCCGGAGCTGTATGACTGGATCGCCACCGATGAAATGGGGCGTCCCGGACGGCCCTGGATTTGTCCCAGTGCACCGGTGGTCAGCGAGCCAAGAGCGCATGTCTGGACGCCCGGGGTCACCTCGGGAACCGTGCGATCGGCGTGGGTTTTTGTGGGCTGTTCATGGCCACCGTTGAGGCGGGGATCGCCCAGTCCCCAAGCCGGGCCAGACTTGCACGCGGGCAGTTACACCCTCAACGCTTGGCTGTTTGGCGCTGCGTGGACGCCCTTCCAGATCAGTAGGTGGGACTTCACGTGCGAAGACCAGATCGAGCAACCGCTGCGGACGCCTCTTCTGACTGACGGGATCGGCACGCTTAACAATCCTGCGGAGTTTTGGCTCCCGCCCACAGACCTTTTCAGCCCAGACCCGCCACAAAGCGGCCAGGTAATGCATGAAGCCATTCCTTGCCACGGGAATCGGCCCAATCCGGTGCCGAGCTACTGGCCAGTCAACCGGCCGCTCCCGGGGGCGGTGAACGTGACCTTTTACGACGGGCATGGGGAGTTGGTGAAGCTGGACCGGCTCTGGCAGCTTTATTGGCATAAGGGGTGGCAGCCGCCAGCCAAGCGGCCGGGGTTGCCATGAGCAGATTTTCGGCCCTCTGTGTTGGCCGGGAGAGCCGAGCGGCTGCCTCCGAATGGCGACTCGTCGCTGGAGGGTTGCGAGTGCTATCAGGCATATCAGTGCGATAAGTCTGACGGCTTGCCCAAGCTGTACTATCTCAAGGTGGGCATGACGCGGCTGAACTTCGATTACTTCGTCTGCCTGGACGCCGCACTGGGTTATGCGATGCAGATCCTCTGCGCCGACGAGGAGGCCCATCTTCTGGCAAGGTATCCGGCGTTGTGGGGGAGCCAGGACACGGACTACTCAGGCGCGGCAGCCGCGGACGCCGGATCCAGCCAGCGCGCGCACCTCTCGGACTCGTCCCCGCGCCCGGCCAGCGCGGCGGTCCTACACCTTGCGCGCCGCTCCCGCGCGGCGGGGGCGCGTCAAGACTCGCCTCTGGCGCAACGATGCGGCTGGAACGGCCAATCCGCGCCGATGCCCAGCAGAGGGAAACCAAGGCGACCAACGGTCGGCAAGGATCGCCGGCGCGGAAGATGACGCCCTGCCCCCCAAGACGAATTTTGTCTCCCACCCCTTACGGGTGCTTCCGTCCCTGGGGATTAATCAAACCGGCATTGTTTTCTCGACAGCCAGCGCGAAGCATTATACAACGGCTCGGCCACCATGTTCTGGGACCGGCAATCTGAGACACTACCACGGACGGCGCTTGAGCAATTGCAGCTCAAGTGCCTGCAAGAGACTGTCAGCCGCGTAGCCGCGCGCGTGCCATTTTACCAGCGGAGGTTTGCGGAAATGGGCGTCGACCCCGCGCAAATCCGCGCGCTGACGGATGTGCGGCGGCTGCCGTTCACCACCGGCGCGGATCTGCGGGCGATTTACCCGGACGGGCTGCTGGCCGTCCCACGGGACGAAGCTGTCCGTCTGCACACCTCGAGCGGCACGACGGGCAAACCGAAGGCGATCTTCTTCACGCGCCAGGATGTTAACAACGCGGCGGAGTTGGTGGCGCGCTCGCTGGTCTCGACGGGCATATCAAGCAAAGATGTGCTCCAAAACATGATGAGCTACGGGCTGTTTACCGGCGGCCTGGTCATGCATTACGGCGCCGAGAAAGTAGGGTGCCTCGTCATTCCCGCCGGCCCCGGAACCTCGGAGCGACAGCTCATGCTGATGCAGGACTTCGGCACCACGGCAGTCCATATCCTTCCGAGTTACGCCCTCTATCTGGCGAATGTTCTGGAGCAAAAAGGGCTCGATCCGCGCAGGGACCTAAGCCTGCGGAAGGCTTTCGTGGGCGCCGAGCCGCACACGGAAGAAACCCGGTGCCGGATCGAGGAAGCCTATGGTTGCGATGTCTATAACTCATATGGGCTGACCGAGATGAACGGGCCCGGAGTGGCCTTCGAATGCGAGCACAAAGCCGGCATGCACCTGTGGGAAGATAATTACATCCTCGAAATCATCAACCCGGATACGGGGGAGGCCTTGCCCGAGGGCGAAACCGGCGAAATGGTGCTGACGAGTTTGAAGCGGCAGGCCATGCCCTTGCTGCGGTATCGGACGCGCGACATTACGTCGATCATTGCGGAACCGTGCCGGTGTGGCCGAACGCATCGGCGAATTGCGCGCATCAAGGGGCGCTCCGACGACATGCTGATCATCCGCGGCGTGAATATTTTCCCTCAACAGATCGAACGTGTTTTGATGTCCTTCTCCCAAGTCGGGCGCAACTATGTGGTGTTGGTGGAGGGACTGGATGACCTGACGGTGAAAGTTGAGCTGACCGGCGCGGGGTTTGACGGGGAGGTGGAGCATCTTGCGGGCCTGCAGCGCCAGTTGGTGGAAAAGTTGCGGAGTGAGATCCAAGTGAAACCGAAGGTGGAACTTGTGGCGCCCGGGTCGCTGCCGGTGGCAGAGGGGAAGGCCAAGCGTGTGATAGACAAAAGGTCGTTGTAAGACGACGGGATGGAAACGAGGGAAGAATGAAAGACAGGCAGGATGCCTGCTCTACGGGAGTGGCGAACGTGGATCAGAGACAGGCGAGACGCCTGTCCTACGGTGTATGAGCGCGATGAACCTGATTGCGGTCTTTGTGGAGAACAAACCCGGGCAAACGGCGGCGATCACCCGGATCCTCGCCGATGCAGGCGTGAATATTTACTGGGTGACGATTGCCAACAGCGGCAGCTTCGGCGTGATGAAGTTCCTCGTGGACAAGGTGGGGATCGCAGTCGACAGCTTGAAGCAGAACGGCCTGATGGTTTCGTTGCTTCAGGTGCTGGCGGTCGAGGTTCCCAATAAACCCGGCGCCTTGCGAAGCGTGGCCGACGCGCTGGGCCGCAGCAACCTGAACCTGGACAATTGCTCGGGATTTGTTTCCAACGACCGCGCGATCCTGGTGGTGGAGGTCCATGAATTGGAGCAAGCGCGGACGGTCCTGCAGAAACAGGGCCTGCACCTGTTGAGCCCGGAGGAAATGCTGCGTCTCTGAGCGGCGTTGCCGGCTAACCCAGAAGGTGCGGACGTTCCTTGTGCACCTTGAGGACGAGTTCGCCGAAGATCGTGTTGGCCCAGGCGAACCACGAGCGGGTGAACTTCCTGGGATCATCCTTGTGAAACGCCTCGTGCATGAAGCCGGTGCCGGCGTGCGTGCGCTGGAGAGTATCGAGGCAATGCCGGATTTCCTTGTCATCGGTGCTGGTAAGGCCCTGCACGATTAGGCCCAGCGGCCAGATCATGTCCATGCCAACGTGCGGCCCGCCCGGGCCTTCGGCGGCTTTCCCCTTGCAGTAAAACGGATTGGCCTCCGAAAGCACCAGGCGGCGCGTGTTGTGGTAAATCCTGTCCTTCAAGTCCACGGCGCCGATATAAGGCAGCGAGAGCAGGCTCGGGACATTGCCGTCATCAATGCAATAGTAATTGCCGAATGCATCCACTTCATAGGCATAGACGCGGCCGAGCTTCGGGTGCTGCACAACCGCGTGCTCGCGCAATGCGCGCTCGACTTCGCCTGCGAGCTGCTGGCATTCGCCAGCGGTGGCGCCATCCTGCAGCACCGTCCCCAACAGGATAGCCGCCTGGCGCAAGCTGACTACCGCAAAGAAATTCGACGGCACCAGGAAGGGGAAAACCGTGGCGTCATCGCTCGGGCGGAAGATCGAGCAGATCATGCCAACCGGTTTGACCGGGAACCCGTAGCCCCCAAGCGCCACGGTGTCGGTCTGGACTTCGGTGCGGCGCTGGAACCGGTAAGGGCCTTTTCCTGTCTTGCGCTGCTGCTCGCGGAACGTGCGCAGGATCAGCAGGACGGCTTCGCGCCAGGCGCTGTCGAACGGCGTGGGGTCATTCGTCCTAACCCAATAATGGTAGGCCAGGCGCAAGGGGTAACAAAGCGAGTCCACTTCCCACTTGCGCTCGTGCACCCCGGGTTTCATCTCCGTGCGATCGCTTTTCCACTCACTGACCTTGGATTCATCCTTGTAGAAAGCGTTCGCGTAGGGGTCTTTCAATATGCAGCGGGTGTGGCGGTTGATGACGCCGGCGATGAGTTGCTGCAACGGTTTGTCTTCTTTCATCAGCGGCAGATACGGCCATACCTGAGCCGTGCTGTCGCGCAGCCACATCGCGTCAATATCGCCGGTGATGACGTAGGTATCGGGCCGGCCGCCGATCTCTTCATAATCCACAGTGGTGTCGAGCGTGTTCGGAAAGCAGTTTTCGAACATCCAGGCGAGTTCCTTGTTGCCGACTGAAGACTTCACACGTTCGATCGCGCGTTCCACGGCGGTACTTTTGAACTTGCGCTTGGATTCCGGCACGCGCACGGCCGGGAACTCCGCCGCGCTCGCCCAGTTCGCGGAGCTGAGCGCCACGCCGGCGGTGACCAACGAAGTGTTACGGATAAACTCTCTGCGGTTCATAAATCAGTATAGGTATCAAACAGGCTCCGAACACGTAGCGCCCTGGCGAATTCAGCCCGGGAAAGCGAACGCTTCGGTTCGACCAAAATGCGCGCGGGAGCGTCTGCGGTTACGTGGACGAAATTGTCGGAGTACCGTGCGTCCATCCCTTCCAGCTCCAGCCATGTCCACAATGCGGGCCGACTGGCAGTAAGGGAGACCTCCATGCCGTTTCGTTTTTTGGAGACAGTGTGCTTCAGCACGGGGTCGGTTAACCTGATCTCTTTCGGCGTGGCGAGAAGAACGAGGTTTTCCGAGACGGTCCGGCCGGCAACGGTGAGTCGAAGCCAGGTCAGGACGTTGGCGGCGCCCGAGTTCGCAACCATATCGCTCAAATCGAGCGTCTTGATTTTGCTGCTTTGACGTGGGGCAATTTCCACTGCCAGCGACTCGCGTCTGAGGGACCTGCCGGCGGGATCGGTGGCGTTCCAGCTCAGCTCTCCCTTGCAGGGTTCCGAGAGGTCGCTGGAGATGAACACGTCGATTGTGCCTTTCCCGGCGTCTTCGAGGCCTGACACCAGGATGGGCGCGTAGAACCGCCGTGCCAGGTAATGGAGGGCCTTCCACCGGCCAAAGTAATCGACCGAAGACCAACTCGCCACCGGCCAACAGTCGTTGTATTGCCAGTACACGCAGGCCATCGATTTGGGCATGGTCTGGCGCCAGTATTCCGCGCCGACCTTGATCCCATAACCCTGCAGGATTTGGCTCAGCCACAACGCGCTGTCGAAGTCTTTCGGTGGCTTGAAATACCGGGCGCACATGTCCCGGATCTTTTCGTCGCCCTTGGGCGAACGCTGATGCCAATCCATCACCGGGGTGACGACCGAAGCGCGGTCGGCCACGTCCGTATAGGCGCGAACGGTTTTCGGCTCGGGGAAAGACTGGAAGCCAAACTCGCTGGCGAAGCCGGTGAAGGTGCGGTAGGCATCAAAGGTCTTGCCGCCGTGCCACACCTGCCAGTAATGGGTGTCGCCGCAATCCGGGCTGCCGGAGACGTAATTGGCCTGGGGAGCCAACTCTTTGACCTGGTCTCCGAGCAAGCCTTTGAAAAGCTTGTCGTAGTCGGCCCGGCCCATCGAACTGTCGGACCATTCCGGCTTGACCATCAGGCCGATCTCGTTGTTGCCGCACCAGACTCCTATGCACGGGTGATGCCGGAGACGGCGGACGTTGTCCCGGGCTTCCTGCCGGACGTTCTCCATGAACGCGGCGTCGAAAGCGGGGTAGCTCGAGCAGGCGAATTTGAAATCCAGCCAAACGCAAATGCCCAGCTCATCGCACGCGTCAAAAAGCGCCTCCTCCTCGTAATACCCGCCGCCCCAGAAGCGGAGCGTGTTCATATTTACTGCCACTGCGTCCTCGACATAGCGCCGCAATATTTGCGGAGTGACCCGGTTGGCAAACGCGTCGGCGGGAATCCAATTGGCGCCTTTGGCGAAGAACGGGACGCCGTTCGCTTCCAGGCGGAGTGACTTTTCGTTGTCGGGCTCGAGCAGTTTGATCGTGCGCAGGCCAATGCGTCGCGCGGTGCGATCAAGGACCTTGCCTTGAGCGTCCAGCAGTTCGACCTCGACACTGTAAAGCGGTTGTTGCCCCATTCCGGCCGGCCACCACAATTTGGGGTCGCTGACGACCAGCGGGATTCGCCCCTTTCCTGCCTGCAGCGAACAGGTTCCAGCGGCGACTCGCTTGCCTTTATGCAGCACGCGGGCCGTGCCGGCCAGCGGCGCTGCCTGGGTCGTCTCAGCAGCGAGCTGGATTTCTAAACTGACGCGTCCTTTGGCCGAGTGGTCCTGGAGAATCAAGACGTCAGCCAGCCGGGCCATATCGAACGCCACGAGGCTGATGTCGCGCCAGATGCCGCAGGTGATGAGAACCGGACCCCAGTCCCAGCCGAAGTTGCACGGCTCCTTCCGAACCCACGCCCGGCCCTTGGGTTCGAGCTGGCCGGCCCATTCGTAAAGCACGCGCTTGGCCTGCCGCTCCTTCATGTAAGGCAGAGGCGAACTGAACACGACATCGATCGTGTTGTCGCCGGGCTTGAGAGCAGACCGCGCGTCAAATTCCCAAAGCCGGAACATGTTGTCGGCGCGACCAACCTCCTGTCCGTTCAGGCGGACGACCGCCAGCGTGTCGAGGCCTTCACAGCGGAGCAGGCCCCGGTCGTGTTTGAGGAAACTGGCGGGAACTTGAAATGCGCGGCGAAAGATCCAGTTGGTTTCGCCCACCCACTGGACCGCCTGTTCATTGTCCCGGTAGTAGGGATCCGGGATCTTCTCCGTTGCGAGCAGGTCGGTGTGGATGCACCCGGGTACGGTTGCCGGAATCCATTCTTCGGTTCCGTCCTTGGCCGCCCGCCACCAGCCGTTGAGGTCTATCCGGCTGCGGCGGGGCGGCGCGGCCGACGCGAACGACAACAACGGCTTCCAGGTGCAAGCCGCCGCCGTCGCGGCGGCAGCGGTGGCGAGAAACTTTCGCTTGCTCAATTGCGTTCCGCTCATTTTAGCACTCGAGTTTGCTTGCGTTTCGCCTCCTTACGTCGGCGCCTACAATCTGTACCGGGTCGATGCGGTGCATGAAATATCAGGTTAGCGCTGATCGAGTTTGCGCAGCGCAAACGCATAAGCACCGATGGCGACGGCTTCACTGGTGCCGAGCCGGGACATGCCTACTCCGATGCGCGCCAGGGGATCGTACTTCAGCTTTCGTTTCCCGCCGGGCACGGTGATCTCGCGAGTCTTGCCTTTGAGAAATTCCTTGCGGTGCGCGGCGTCCTCAAGATTGAACGCAACCTGAACCAGGCGCCGGAACTTCTCGCCTTTGGGGTTTAAATACGTCGAGTTCAGCTCATCCACTAGCGCGGGCAGGAACAATGGCCACGAACCCGAGACCCCGCCGCCGATTACCGCCAACCCATCCACGAGCGTCAGCACCTGCGCCATCGCGTCGCCGACCACTTCGCCCAGGCGCCGGAAGGCTTCGAGGGCCGCTTCCTTGTTCCCCGGTTGTGTGCCCTGGCCGATTTCGAACAGGACTTTGGGTTCGGGCACTTGTTCGAGAGGGAGGCCGGCCTTCTCCGCATAGCTCCGGCGCACGGCGCGAATGCTCGCGCCTTCCTCGGCGTTGGTTTGCGGGTTGAGTTTGTTCCGCAGCAGCCAAACCTCGGCGCCCATCGAGTTGTCACCGAGCCACAGTTCGCCGTCGCGCACGATCCCGCCACCGAAGCCCGTTCCCAGTGTTACGCCGAAAAGGTTCTTGTAACGCTTCGGGCTGCCGGCCTTCTTCAGCAGGCCGTTGACCCATGGAAGAAAACCGGCGATGGCCTCACCATACACGAAGAGGTCGCCGTCGTTGTTGATAAAGACCGGGATCTTGAAGTGCTTTTCCAGCATCGGACCCAATGCGACGCCGCCGCGGAATCCGGGCAGGTTCCAAAGGTCGCCGATGATCCCGTTGGGGTAATCGGCCGGTCCAGGGAAGGCGAAGCTGATCGCGTCGGGTGGTTTGGGACACTGTTGTTTGATGCGCGTGAAGCCCTCGACGATGTTGGCCAGGCAGCGGTCCAATTGGTCGCCGTTCGCCGGCATGGCCACGGTGTCGGTGAGGGTTTTATTGGCCCGGACAGCCATGAAGCGGAAGTTGGTCCCGCCGGCGTCGAGCGTCATGACGATGCGTTTGTCGGTGGTAGTCATAGGTGGTTCCGTAAAAGCGTTCTCAGGCCTTGGAGGCTTCGGCCTTATCCGCCGCGACCGGCGTGGTGGGGGTTCGGCCTCCTCGTAGCGAAAGGAGGAATAGATAAGCGAAGCAGCCCGCGGGGACGATAAACGCCAGCGCTTTCCAATTCAGATCAAACAGCCAACCCATAAGCAATGGCACAATCGCACCGCCTGAGATTGCCATGCACATCAGCCCGCTGAGCTCGTTCGCGCATTGTGGCTTCTCTTCTACTGTGATGGAGAAAAGCATGGGCCAGATATTGGCGAACCCTAAGCCGGCCGCGACGACGGCAGGAATTGCCAAAGATTTGGAGCCACTCATAAGGGCCGCCGCCCCCAGTAGTCCCAGCAAGGCTGAGAGCCGAAAACACGTGCGTGGTTTCATGATCGTGAGAATGGCACTGCCCAAAAGGCGACCCACGGTGAGCATAAGGAAAAAGAGCACCGGTCCAAGACGGCTAGCCGGTGACGACCCGGGAAACAGGGCTGCCAACACGCGATCCAGGGCCGAGAGAACGGGACCGAGGGTCGTAACCGAATCATCACCCAGGCCGATGCCCTGCAATGTTGGAAGCAAGAATCGGCCCATCGAGGCTTCCGCACCCACGTAAAGGAAGATCCCGACGACTGCGAGGAAAAAAAGCGGCTGTTTCAGAAGGCCAAGGCTGGATCCAATGCTAGGAGGCACATCCGCCTTAGTTTCGTGTACTTTCACAAACAAAACTCCGAGGAACGCAATCGACATGAGCACAAAGAACAGAGGAAACGTGCCGCGCCACCCCATGGTCTTGAAGAGGGCGATGCTCCCAATCGCAATGACCAAGTGAGTTGAGGCCGTGCTGCCGAGGCCCTTGATGCCTTGAGCAAAGGCCAGGTTGCGGCTGTAGCTTCCTTCAGCGCTCACGTCGCGCATAATAGGGTTACCGGAGACCTGGAGGAAGGTGGTGCCAATTCCCAGCATAAAGATGCACCCGAGGAGGACGACGAAGCTGGGCACTTGCAGGGACGGAATCAGCAGAGCCACGGCGTTTAGGCCGAGGCCGAGCAGCAACAGTTTCTTTTTGCCAATGCGTGCGGCAAGCAAACCCCCGGGGACACTGAAAACCGCAAAGGCGATGAACACGAAAAAGGACAGCAAAGTAGACATCACATTACTCAGCTGGTACTGGTCCTTTACGGCGTTGGACATCGGCCCCATCGCATCGGCGAGGCCCATCAGGAAGAAAGCGAGGAATATTGGGAGGGTTTTCATATTTCAGGTTCAAGTCAGAGCTGCGGCCGGCGCCGATCGGCCGTGTCTTGGGCCGATCCTGTCCGGGTCACTGGCGCGCATGCCGGTCCATTAGCTGGGATTGTGATACGAAAATCAAGCCCGTTCTCGCGGTCCTGCGCCGGCCGGGGAAGCCTGAGAACAGGATTCTCCACATCAGAATTGCGCGCCGGTCGTCTGTCTCCTTTGACTACCGGATGGAGGCGGCCGGTGCGAGCACCGGCAGGAGGCTCCTCGCACCCTGCTGATCGCGCATACGAACACACGACTTCGGCAGGCTCAGCGTCGCAGGCGGAAAAACATCTGGGCGTTGGTTGGGGAGACGGTGATAGGGCTGGGGCTGGTTACCTGGCTCCAGGCGCCGGTCACCGCGTTTGCTTGCTCCAGGACGTACGCGCTGTCGCCCCAACCCAGCGTGAGCCCGCCCTGGAACACGCCGGCTTGCAGGTGCTGAGTCGGCGTTGCCGCGGGGACGGGGTTGGCGACGAGTTCGAAGTCAAAGCTTACATCCGAGCTGGTGAGCGCCTGCTGGTGAATTTCAACTGCGGCGACATTAGTGCCGGTCGTGAGGTTCGTGCTCGAAAGGGTGGCTGTGTCGATGGAGTTTTCGCCGGTGTTGTTCGCGAAGGTGTTAAAAAGAATTGTCCCCAAAGGCATGTTGGTGCTGCGAAACACTTCGTTGCCGTTCAGATAAACGACACCGCCGTCGTCGCGCAGGAGCCACATGGAGAGATCCCTAAAGTTCGTCTCGTTGGTAGCGACAAATGAGGAGCGGAAATAAAAGGTAATGTTCGTGGTGCCCGTAACACGGTTGGTCGGGTTGATCGGGGTGTTTTCATCGAAGTCGCCGAAGCCCAGTTGGGCACGGCCGGCCGCCCAGGCGGCATCCTGGAAAGTGGGCGACCGCCAGGCGGTTCCCTGGTTGCTGCCGTCGTCGAGATATCTCCAAACGGCGCCACGGGAAATCAACGTGGTGGGGGCAGGTTGCTCCGCCAGGTCGGTGGCGACGAACATTAAGGTTGACGGGCCGGTGAACGACGCGCCGGAGACCCCCGACACGTCGAAGCGCAGGATGCCGTACTGGGTTGACGCAGCCGACGGCGGATCGATCCATTTCAGAGTTTCACCGGGGTCAAAAGCCAGCGTCCCGGCGCTCAGTTCGATGTCGCCGGAGCCAGTAAAGCGGTAAGGGACGGAAACGGTGTGAGCGGCCGGGGTCGATAGCCGCACGGGTATGCCTTCCCCCAGCCGTTCCATCGGCAGTTGCTGAGTGGCGACAGCCAGGGACGCCACCGGCGCGGCCGTGGTCCCCATGAAGACCACATCGCTGAAACCGGTTATTTCGCCACCCTCGGCGTTGCTCAGGGTGACATGAATCTCGCTCAAGTCCTGGAGGCTAAAGCCGGCAGGAAAAACTCGCTTCAATGTCTCGCCCGGCGCGAAGTTGAGCTTTCCGGCGGAGAGCGTGCCGGCGGCGCTCGAGAAAGTGTAATCCACACTGACGGGATGGGCCGTGAAAGAACTGAGCCGAACCGGAACCCCGTCAAGAATGGTCGACATTGCCAGGCTGGTTGCCCACACAGCGAAGCCGACCCCGACCGGTGCGTTGGTCGGCGTGGTCATGAAGGGCGCAATGCGGGCCGCGTCAGCCAGGGCGTCCCAGGTGAAATTTGCAGGGAAGCGGGAGTCGGCGGTAGTGAAGTAATTGCCGCGCAGGTCCATTTGCGCGAGACGATCGATCCATTGGTTGGTGTTCCAACTGCTGCCGCTGGTGTTCCAGGTTTTGGCGTAAACATCGCGGTAATTGTGCAGGATGAGCGAGTTCGTCATCCGCAGGCGACCGTAATAGGTCCAGTCGTAGTTGTCGCCGAAACGCGCGCCGACTGAATTGGCGGTGGTCAGCAGGCGTTCAGCAAAGCAGTCGGGGCTGCGGTCGGCACTGCCCTCCGTCCAACCGGCTTCGATGCCCTGACCGCAGTTGACGTTCACCGAATCATAGGTCCACGTCTGGCGTCCGCCGCCTGACCACGCGAGCGCTTCGTGCAAGGCGGATTCGATCCAGCAGTTCGTGACCAGCACGGTCCCGGCGCCGCCCGAGCCGGAATCGATGGCGTCATCTTTAGAGAACCCAATCAGGCTGTCCTTCAGGATGTGCGTGCCGGTGGTGAAATAGATGGCATCATAATCCGCGTCCGCTATCGCCGCGTTGTAAACCCCATCGATGGACGGAAACTCGATGATCGCGCTGTGGTTGATAATGATGGTGCCCCCCACGGATTCTCCGCTGGTAATCGCGCGCTGGAGCAGACAATGGTCCAGCGTGATGTCCGAATTGTACCCATTCATCATCTGACCGGCCTGGTTCAGGAGGAAGCAATTCGTAAGCGAAGCGTTGGAACCAGAGTGCACCAGCAGCAGCGCCTGCTCGGAGCGGTGACTGGATCCCGGCGAAAAATCGAAGCTTGTCGCGCCGCCGCCGCCGGTCAGGATCGCTCCGTTGGCGACCAGCCTGCCGCCCCGCATAATGATTCCTCCCCACGCTCCAGTGTTCCGTTCGGGGGCGGGTCGGGTGATCGGGGTCAACACTACGGGCTGCGCTAGCGTGCCGTTAATGATCAGGGTTCCGCTATTGATGATGTCAACGAGCGGATTGATTTTCACGATTGAACCTGCGCCGATGGTGAGCGTCACGCCCGCCGGAATGGTCAGGTCGGCGGCAAGCGCGATGCGCGAATCCGTCGGCCACGTCGTGTCGGCTGCGAGGGTGCCGGAGGCGGTTATCCAGGACGTGCCGGTTTCGAGGTTGATGCGGTTCGAGCAGGTAAGCGAGGCGATGGTCGCCAGGTAATCGAGCGCTCCGGCGGCGGTTTGCGCCGGCAGAAACCCCGAGCCGTGGCCGCGAACCAGGCGAAACGCGGCAGTTTCGAATCCGGGAGCCGATATCGAACCGTTCCCGCGAACGATATGATCATTGCTGTCATCCACCCACGCGGCGACAGGGATATCCAGTCCCAGCGGATAGTCTCGGGGTACGATGATATGCAATTGAGCTCCGGCAAATTCGGAAGCGGCCGAAGGTACGGGCGGGTAGGGTGTCCAGACGATCAACCCCTTCTCCGGACTGCCGCGCGTTGAGGCTTGCACGATGAAGCGGACGGTTCCGTTGGCGAGGGTGCCGTTGGCCATGTTGGTCCGCCAAACCGTGACTTCGTGGTAATCCACTTTGTTCACAACGTTGGGAACGACAGCCGGGACCCGCGCGCCATCCAAGGTCACCGCGTAACTGTACCCGGGAACAACAGGTACGGAAAACGAGACCGTGTCGGTGTAGGTTGCGCGGTCGACGATGCCGTTGATCGTGAGCGGCGCCTGCGCCAGAACACTAACCGTGAAGACGAGGAGAGAGGATACTGCAGCGATGTGTCGGAACATACAGCCTGGATAATAGATTGCGCGTTTGGGGTTTCAACCATTTCCTGAATCGGCCAGCTCAGGCTAATACCTGACTTGCAGCTCGAAACATTTTGTCGATGGCTTGAGCCGGACGAGTTCGCTGCGGGCGTCAAAACTGTGGTGCTTTTTGCCGTTTACCTGCACGACCCGGATCGGCTTGCCCGCAGGATGTCGCAGGCGCAGCACAACCCAATCCGGCGCCTGACGCTGAGGCGGGATCACCATGGCCTCGATGCAGTCTTCGGCAACATGGGACCTGATCTGGTAACTGACTTTTCCGAAACGCGTCGGAGCATTGGAAACGGACAGCACCATCCCGTTGCCGAACCAGTTGCTTGTGACGAGCGGCGCCAGCCAGAGTTCGCGGCCGCGCTCCGTCACGAGCATGGTCCGGGTTTGGTGCAGGAAATAACCGGTTTCGTGCGTTTTGTCCCAGGCGCCGGAATGGTTGAAATGCTCCCAGAAGGTCAGCACCTCCGGATTGAGCATGGCGGCGAGGGTGTTGAAATAGGAACGGAGGAAAGGCTTGATCTCGTCCCGGAGCGCGTAGATCTCGCAGTTGCGCGTGTAATAGGGCTGGACCTTGGAGAAGCCGCCCAGGTTGAACCAATCCTTTTCGTTCATCGTGGCCGGGTAGTCGAACCACCCGTCGTGCAGGAACTGGACATCCTCCATGTGGTTCAGCATGCGGTTCACTTCGGGATCGAAGGGTCCGAATACGCCGGTAGGCACTAGTTGGTGGGCCCCCAGTTCGACATCGTAGCACCAACTCCGGCCGGCGTCCTGGCCGGGAAAAAAGTCGGCCAATTTGCCCGGGCTGTGCACTTGCGAGGGGTAATGCGGGATCCATGTGCCGTCGCGCAGCGGCAAAACCGGCGCCTGAGATTGTGTCCAACGGTAAGCCGCAAGGATATTCCTGCGCAGATCCTCCGCAGCCTGGCCGAACCGCCTGGCTTTGGCGAGGCAGGCGGAGTTTTCTTTCCGCAGGTCTGGCAATACAGCGGCGAGTTCGCAGAGCGCGGCGTAATAATACGCATTCATCGCGTAGTGATACGCGAAGGCGTTCCAGTCGGCCAACACCCCCGGGGGCATCAGCCCATATTCAGGCGGGTGCTTGTCGGCCCGCGTTGGTGCCGCGAACTCCGCGTTCTGGCGCCCGGTTAGCCCGGTGCCGTCTTTCGTTTTTTCGGTTTGCCGCAGTATCCAGTCGCCAGCTCGCATCAACTCCGGCGCGGCCCGCCGCAGCCAGTCTGTGTCCCGGTTGAGTTGATAATGCTCTCCCAAAGTCCACAGATGCCAGGCCGTGCCGAACGTGGTGTAGCCCGTGGTGAGAAAGCCATTCGTGTTGTACCGGTAGATGAAGTAATCGAGGCCACGGCGGGCAAACTCAGAATGGCCCAGGTAATCCATCCCGCGAATGACTGAGTGAGCTTCACTCTCCAGCGGGCCATAGCTCACGGCCGCGATCCAGGGCGCGATTCGCTGACCATCAGCTTCGTTTCGAGCTGCTATGAGGCAACGGACCTGAGAGGAACGAATCAGGTTGTTCAGCAGCGGATCGGGAGTGTCGATTTGGGCAGCCGGCTCCAACATCGTTTCCCAATACCGCTGCACTTTCTGACGATACCCGCTCAGCATGGCAGCCGCTCCCGGCTCGATGTCCCCGTTCGACAACAGCACGGCAAATGTCGCTTGCGCCCCTGGCTGGAGTTGGCCCGTGAGGGAGGTCAGACCTTTCTCTAACCGGAGCTGCAGAGGTCCTGATTGGTCGAACACGAGGAGGGTTTTCAAGCACGATTCGCCCAGAGGGAAGATCGCGAGTGCTGTGTTTTCAAAACTCACCGGCTTTCGCGTGCGTATGTTGAGCAGCCAACTCAGCGACAGCGAAGCCTCCGAGGCCGTCGGTCGGGTGTTGGTGATCGTGAACTCTGTAACGCATAACGAAGTCCTGCCAATGCGGGCAGGGTCAGCGCTCGGCCCGTCGGCGGGCGCCACGAATGTGCGCTGCTGATATACGACGCCGTTGTCCTCGACCGTCATCACAGGAATCGGCAACCAGCCGCCTTCAAGCTCACGCCGCAGCAGGGCGGATTTCCCTGTGCCGAACTTTGGTCGGATTTCACTCGCATCGGCAAACCAATCGCCGCCAAGGTTTGTAGTGGAGGGGAACCGCAACGTGCCGTCGCGTTCCAGCACGAATTTGAGGTTATCGCAGGCAAGCGAGAGCAGCACCGGGCCTTCCCGTTGAGCGTCGTGGTGCGTGCGCGCGAGCGCTTGCGGCATGGTCTGGTCAGGCATTTCGCGGACCTGCTGCAAAACTGTTTTTTGAGCGGCCACCTTGCTTTTGTAATCCTCCAGGGAAACCGGGGCAGGGTCACGGGCGACCGAGAGGCCGAACTCCGGCAAATAGACTCGAGGTTGGGTGAGCAGATCTTCGATGGCCACGCCGAACGAGCCGCCGGGCAACTTCACTTGCAGCACCGTCGGGTCGGACTTGAGCGTGGAAGGCCGGCTGCTGCGAATCGTCAGGTGGAGAGGCGAAGAACCTCGCAAGTTCAGCAGGTAATGCCCTTTCAAATCTCGCACCTTCTGGTCCGAACTGGCGCTCACCAGCTCGCCGTTGATGATTCGGATTACGGCACCGCCCGGCTTGC
>DATDCV010000594.1:0-5332 GCA_036524155.1 Verrucomicrobiia bacterium | reverse complement strand
GAGCGTGCCATAATGCCCGCGATCCGCCGACATGCGGATGGAGACGAACGTATTGTTCGCGCTGTTGACGCGCATCGGGGGGCCGAGCAGGAAACCGGTTCCACAGCCCGCGATCCGGCCCGGAGCGGCGCCGAGAGGAATCGCTCCCTCGTCGAGTGGTGTCCACCATTGCCAGCCTTCGAGGCTTTGGCCGAAATCGAAATCAGTACGCTCCGTCGCCGGCGACGAGGCGACATCCACGACGCGAATCGCCCCCAGACCGAACCTGGCTCCGTCATACACATCAAAGCGCAGCCGCACGATCCTGCCTTCCTTGTGCCAGAAAGGCAGGAGTCGATAGGTGTGCCACTGATTGTCTCCACGCACATTGAACCGGGTGGTTTTTTCCTGGGAGAATCCGCCGTAGCGTCCCGTCGAAGCACCGCTCCAGAACAGCTCGGCGGTGCCATCGCTATCCGCGCGGAGCCGGATCTCGACGGCCTGCCAGGGAGTCGCCGGCAGGTCGAGCAAAGGCTGGTATTCGAGAATCGGGTCTGAGCCCACCGCTCGGCAGCACAAAGCGCCATTAGTCACAACCACACCTGCCAGGTGGCCATTAGGCTGCCAGCCTTGCAGGTCGTCGGGCCGCGTAAACTCCCAGCCCGCCAGCGTCTTTTGGCCGGCGAGACCAGCGGTGGCCGAATGGAGACTCAAGGCAATAAGCGCCAGCCCAATACGCGGAGTGGTCATTTCTGTTGCACAGGGCCGGGTTGGGAAATCTGCCGGAGAATCCTCTCCAGTCGGGCCGACCTTTCAGCAGCAGCCGGGTGCGAACCCAAATACTGGCCAAGAGCACTTGGATCGGCGCACAACCGCTGAATCCGCTGCAGAAACGCAAACGCGCCGGCAGGGTTGAAACCCGCGGCTACGGCCAGGCGGAACCCCAGTTCGTCGGCGTTCAGTTCCAGTTCCGCGTCATGGGCACGGCGCAGCAAGGCCATTCCCTGCTGCCGTAGCCAGCCGCCGATTTGGCCAATGCGGGCCGTGGCAGCCGACGCTACCCGCAACGCCGCTTCATTGATCATCCGGTCCCAGGTGTGGCCGAGCAGCACGTGAGCCATCTCGTGCCCCGCCACAAAGGCCAACTGGTCGGGGCTGCGCCGGCAAAGCTCGAGCAGCGCGTCGCTGAAGAACAAAAAGCCGCCCGGCAGCGTGATCGCGTTGGGCGAGGGATCACGGAACACTACGCAACGGAACGTCCGGCGTTTGTCACGCGCCCGCGCGCCGAGCCGCTGACAAATGTCGCCAAGAGCCTGGGTTGTGGGCAAATCGCCGATGATCTCGACGGCGCCGCGCAGCTCCGAGGCCATTTCGGTGCCCAGGGCAACCTCGGCGCGAAATGCCTGTTCTTCGTCGCCAGTCAAGCCGTCCCAAATCAACTTCGACTTGCGAATGGCGGGCACGGCTTTGTGCCCCGCGATTCGCCCAAGGTTGTAGAAGAATCCGTTCACGGCAGACGCAGGCTGTTCCTGAAGTAGCTGAGAAACTGCCGGGCGCAGGCATCGAGGTTCTTCTCATCACCGCCACCCCGCAAGGGGGAGCACATTTCATAATTTACCCAGCCCTTGAACCCGCCCTCCCGCAGGCCGCGAAAGAAAGCCCGATAATCGATGACGCCCTCGCCCATGGGCACAGCACGAACCAGGTCGGGCTCCATCGGGCGGTAATTGACTGATTCGGGCACGTAGGTGTGGCGGCGCAGACGCACGTAATCGGCACAGGTGGTCGCGACGGCATGAGGCGCCGCCTTCTTTGCGGCCTGGTAAAGGTCTTCGCCGCGTAAAGCCGGCGACCAGGCGTCGAACATCAGCTTCACGTTCGGCCGGGCGATATCCCCAAGCATCTCAAGCAGCGCATCGGTATCGACTCCCAGGTCGTGATGGTTCTGGATGCCCAGGGTCACGCCGAAAGGCCTGGCAACATCAGCGCACCAACGCAGCGCTTCGACGCACCGATTCCATAACACCGTCGTTGAAACGCCCGCCGCTTCATAACCGGTAAACGCCCGCACCAGGCTGCAGCCGAGTTCGCCGCCCAGCCTCGCCAGATCCTG
Source organism: Verrucomicrobiia bacterium (assembly GCA_036524155.1). Taxonomy (GTDB): domain Bacteria; phylum Verrucomicrobiota; class Verrucomicrobiia; order Limisphaerales; family UBA8199; genus DATDCV01. The sequence goes on along the minus strand of DATDCV010000594.1, from coordinate 3,240 downwards.
CACATATTTCACCTGCATCTCGATCAGCGGAACTTCGGGGCTTTCCAGGCCGGCGGTAAAATTCGTGTAGCCGGCCACGCAGGCCACTTCGAGTCCCGCCCGCTGTAATTGCTCCCGCAGTTCGTGTCGTTTCGGCTCATCAAGGTCCACGATGGAGACGTGCGGCCGCTTCGCCATGAGCATCACGCCGTCGTAACCCAACGTCTTGGCGCGCTCGATGAAAGCCGGCAGTTCAAGCCGGGCCTGGCCCCAAAGGCCCGCATAGCTGACCGAGAATAAGGAGGTTTTCATAGCTTGCCCGATAGGAGGCATGTCATTCTTTGAAGAGTTTAGCGAACTCCCTCGTCGATTGCACCCGCGTATCCGCCGCTCGCAGGCCGCCGGCGGCCGTTGAAGTCGTCGAGGAACGGCCCGTCGAATTCCCAGGCGTAGAGTTCCTCGATCGTGGTTTTCGAATGGGCCAGGGTGCCGCGCGCGATTCGCAGGAAGTCGATCGCACCCTCCAGGTAATGGCCGTTCGGCGCGCCCCCCACGTACAGATCCGCTTCGCTGGCCAGCGTGACGTTCGGCCCGAGGCCGGGCCCGGAGGCATCGCGTTTGCCGTCGATGTAGATCGCGAAAGTCCCGGCTTTGCGGTCGGCCTCCGCGATGACGTGGTGCCACTGACCGTTGTTCACTTTAGCGCGGCTATCCAGCCAGACCGCGGTGCCGTCCGAGGTCGTTGCCAGGGTCACGCCCCCTTCGCGATTCACTCCCAGGACGTAGCCGCTGCCGTCGATCTTCTGAATCAAAACCGCATCCGCTAGTCCCGGCGCGGTCATGAAAAACACCTCGATCAGAAAGTCCGAATTGTGGATTTGCGGGCTGCTGAGTTCTGCCCCGGCCGCGGTGCGCTTTACACTGTCGCTGCGTCCCCGGGCGTCGATGGGGACCGTGCGACAGATATCGTCATTGTTGAGGATGGCGTATTGGCCATTCCCGTTGAAGCGCAGAGCGCCCGTGGTCCAGTTCTCCAGCGGGCCTGTTTCGTAGTTCTTCAGGGTGATGTTCACTCCGGTTAACGGATAGGTCGGCAGTTTGTAGTAATCATCGCGTCCGGTGTAGTAGGGAGACATGCACCAGTGCTCGTCCAGGATGCGCTCCGGGTCGTCGGCGATGGGATAAAAGTTCCATTCAGCGACGGTCTCGTAGAGGCTCCAGGGCACGAATACCTTCGCGCCCAGGCCGCGCGCAGCGGAGCCGGCGGCGGGTCGGAAATCGTGAGCGGCGGCATCACGCAACGGCGCCCGGTCGGCCATAACGCCCACTTCCGCGGCCAGCGGCTGGTAGCTTTTCAGTGTATCGCGGAACGCGGGGAGGGTCTGGAGCCACCGCCCGGAAGATTCGAGCACGCCGAAGCTCTCTCCCACGTCGTAAAACACATTGCGCGCGTAGGCATCCGTATCAATCGCGTATCTTTTGCCCGGGGTTTTGGCCGCGGCCTCCTCGCCGGCGGCGGCGGTGCGGGCCGGGTCGGCATCGCGAAAAACGCGCAGGCCAATTCCCTGCCAAATGTTGCCAAGAAACTTCACGCGGCCAGCCTGGGGTTCCTGCCGGCGCGAGCCGGTCACGAAGTTAAACACGGTGTTGTTAAAGAACGTGTTCTGGTAACTGATGATCTCCTGGAAGGCGGCGGTATTGGCCAGCTTACCCGAGGGGCCCTTGGAATTGCCCCAGGCGATATTGTTGAAATAGTAATTCTTGAACGCCCCGTCGAGGTAATACGCATGGCCGAAGCGGTTCTCCGAATTCGGGTTCAGCGCGTGATCCCAACTGCGGTAGCCGCCAGGGCTGCCGGAGATGTTGTTGTACACGTAGGCCGGCCCCCCTTGCCAGGTTTCAATGCCGCCGAAATCATCCACGTTGATCAGCGTATCAACAGCTTTGTTGTGGTGAATGAGCATGCGGGTGAACGGGCGATCGGTGGCCGCGCCGCTCGCCTTGGAGCCGTGCACGTCGATTCCCTGGGCGCAGATCCGATCGAACATATTCCCCGCGACTTCCACGGTCTGAGCGTAATCGACTGCGAGCGCGATACCCTGGCTGAACAGGTCGGGGCGAAGGCCGATGTGGTCGAACCTGTTACGCAGCACCCGGACATCGTAGAGCCGGCCCATCGGCGGGGCGACGTCCCCATACGTCGTGCTGTCGGCCAACTCGATTCCTCCCGAGTCCGTATTGGAGAAAACATTGTCCTCGACCACCACCTGGTCGATCACATCCTCGCGGCCCATCGCCTTCAGGCGAACCCCCTTGTGGACGTGCTCGAAGGTGCAATGACTAACCTCGATGTCTTTGCCGCTGCCCAACAACCGCACGCAGCCGGGTTGCACATCGATGCTCTCATGCGACACCCAATAGGGCGCGGCGATCAGGTTCCAATAGACGTTCGCAAACCTGAACGTCAGCCCACGGACGCGCACGTGGCTCATGCCCCGGCTGTCGATCATGTGGATGCGGCGGGCCGCCTCGACGCGCGCTGTGTTGGGGTCCCGGTCACCGGGCAAGCGCAGATAAAGCCGGCCACCATTGCCTTTCTTGGCGAACCAGAACTCGCCCGAACTGTCGAGGTACTGCGGTTTGTCTTCGAGGTAATACTGACAGCCGCGAATAATCTTGTAGCTTGGTTCGCCGCCCCACTGTCCCGCGAAAGCCAGCGAGCCCTTCTCGCGGTCCACCGCCAGGACTCGGGCCGGGAACGGATTACCCATCACCCAGCCTTTCGTGGTCCAAACGATGGCGCCCTCGTAGTAATCCTGCGGCCTGTCGGTGTTGATCTGTTCCTTGTCGAACGCCAGGTGCCGCCGCTGACCGTTGATGGTGGTATAGTTGTCAAACGGCTTGTCGGGATTCTTCCACGTCCACCACTCGCTCTTGATGTCGTCGGGGTCGGTGATCTTCCAGTTCGGCGTCCGAGCCAGCGCGATACGTGTCACCGCGCCATCCTTGCTCACCGTCCAGACATTCCGCGGTGCCCACTCAAGATCCGCATACCAAACCTTCTCCGGCTCCGGGATGAGCGGGTTGTCGGCCCGCTGCTTCCAACCCGTCACGACCTCCGAGCCGCAAATCACCGCCGGCCCCGTGCCCCACGCCGGGTCCCGCGTCAGGATGATCGGTGTCGCCGGCGTGCCGGACTCGTCGGCGTCCAATTCCCCGCGATAGACCACGCCCTGCTTGAACACGTACGTGTGCGTGCCT
>DATDCV010000593.1:0-16766 GCA_036524155.1 Verrucomicrobiia bacterium | reverse complement strand
GCCACGCTGCGGGCGAGCTACAAGTTCTAGCGAGGCGCGGCCTCAGACCAATTCGCTCGTAGTCCGGACATTGAGCATTGAGCATCGAGCATTTTCTAATTTCCATTGCTCACCGCAACAGTGCAGGTTAGCAATGCCGATGGTCGCAGTGCTGCAAACACTTACTCAATGAAGAATGACAAATGCTCAATGCTCAATACTCAATGGCAACGGGCAAGCTGGTCTGAGGCTGCGCCTCGCTAAGCCTTTGCGTTATCACCGGCAGGCTTACCGTGCTTCGTATACTACGCGACCATCCACAATCGTCATCACCACCCTCGACTCCTTTATCTCCTCCCCGTCCCTGGCAACTTCTCCCTTCGGGTTTCGGGCTTCGGATTTCGGATTTCGGATTTCCTTCCCCGCTCCCCACAAATCGCCGTCCAACATTACCAGGTCCGCCAGCTTCCCCACAGTGATGCTGCCCTTTTCCTTCTCCGCAAACTCCGCATAGGCCGATCCCATCGTGTACGCCCGCACCGCTTCCTCGAGCGAGATCTTCTGCTCCGGAATCCAGCCCCCGGGATGTTTGCCATCCAGCGTTTGGCGCGTGGTGGCGGCATGAATCCCCAGCAGCGGGTTCAGCGGCGCTACTGTCCAGTCCGACCCGAACGCCAGCGTCGCCCCTGAATCCAGCAGTGACCGGATCACGTAAGCCTGTCGCGAACGCTCCGGCCCCAGGCGCTTCTCACACCACCGGCCGTCATCCGCCGCGTGATACGGTTGCATCGACGCGATCACCCCCTGGCGCGCAAACCGTGGCACCTCCGCGGGCCGCAGATGCTGCGCGTGCTCGATCCGGAACCTCCGATCCCGCGGCCCGTTCTTCTCCGCCGCTTGCTCGTATACATCCAGGATCATCTTGTTCGCCCGGTCCCCAATCGCGTGGATCATCACTTGCCACCCCGCCTTGTCCGCCGCCGTCACCCGCGCCGGCATGATCCCCTCGGGCAGCATTTGATCGAAAAGCAAACCCCGATTCAGATTCCCGTCGCTCGCCGGTTTGGCGTCCGCATACGGCTCGAAAAACAGCGCCGTCGACGATCCCAAACTTCCATCCGCAAAACCCTTCAGCCCCCCAACCCGCACCATCGCGTCCCCCGCCCCCCGCAACCTCTCCATTCGGATTTCGGCCTTCGGATTTCGGCCTTCCGATTTCCCCCCCTCCTCCCATCCGACAATCGACCGGGCGGCATAAATCCTCGTCTTCAGCTCCCCGCGCCGGAGCAACTCCTCATACACCCGCACATCCTCCCCCGCCGACATATCCGTCACGCTCGTGACGCCAAACCGCGCCGCATACCCGGTGGCGGCGCGCGCGGCGGCCAGTTTCTCCTCGAACGTCTTCGCGGGTATCACCCGCTCGACTATCTCCTGCGCCGCGTCCTTCAGTATTCCCGTCGGCTCCCCGCTCCGCGCATCCCGCTCGATGATCCCCCCCGGCGGATCCTTCGTCGCCGCCGTGATGCCCGCCAGCTTCAGCGCCAGGCTGTTTGCCAGCGACATGTGCCCATCCAGTCGGTTCACCAGCACCGGGTGCTCCGCCGTCACCCCGTCAATCTCCTCCTTGCCCGGCAACCTCGCCCCGGGCCAGCTCTCGTGGTCCCAGTCGCCACCTAAAATCCATTTCCCCTTCGGCTGTCTTGCCGCGTGCGCCCCGAGCCTCCGCGCCATCTCCTCCGCCGACCTCGCATCCCGCAAATCGACATTCGACAGCGAAAAACCGCCCGTCAGAAAATGCACATGCGCGTCGTTGAACCCCGGCAGCACCGTCCTGCCCCCGGCGTCGATCACCCGCGTCCCCGGCCCCGCCAACCCCTTCAGCTCAGCCGTCGTTCCCACCGCCACGATCCGGTTTCCCACGATGGCGGCGGCCTCCGCGGTCGGCTGCGATGCGTCCATTGTGTGTATCGTCGCATTCAACAGCAGCAAATTCGGGATGATTGGCATGCCCGAATTCTAGATTACTCCTTTCAGATTCAAAACGAAAAGGCGGCGCTTGAAGGGTAACCCGATCTTGGGAGGAGCGCCGAGTTGCACTCGGCTTACACGCGGCCGTCGGCGCGGTTAAGCCGATTAAAAATCGGCGCTCCGCCCTCCATACGCTTCGCATTCCACCCACGCTTCGAGAAACGTCCTCCGGTTTCAATTCGCCGGTCTTGTAGCAGGGATGTTTTTCGCCGCCACGAGGGGGGCGTGATATTCCCATATTCGTGCACCGTCGGTTTCCGTCCCCGTTTATCCGTGGCCATCCGCGGCCATCCGGGGTTAAACTCCCCCGATGTCAGACGAGCCGATCATCGACCTGCAGAGCGACCACTTCTTCATGGGCGAAGCCCTCCGCCAGGCCGCCAAGGCCTTCGCCGCCGAAGAAGTCCCGGTCGGCGCCGTCGTCGTCCGTGACGGCCGCGTCCTCGCCCGCTCGTTCAATCAGGTCGAGCTCCTCAAAGACGCCACCGCCCACGCCGAAATGCTCGCCCTCACTCAGGCTGAAGAAGCCGTAGGCGATTGGCGGCTCACCGACTGCACTCTCTACGTCACCAAAGAGCCCTGCCCCATGTGCGCCGGTGCCATCGTCCACGTCCGCCTCGCCCGCGTCGTGTTCGGCGCCGCCGACCCCAAAGCCGGCGCCGCCGGCAGCGCCCTTAACCTCCTCCAGTTCCCCACGTTCAACCACCGGTGCGTGATCACCGGCGGCGTCCGCGAGCCCGAATGCCGTTCCCTTCTCCAGTCCTTTTTCGCCGAGCAGCGCGACCGGGCGGACAAGTAACGTGGGCCGCCGGCCTGGAGATTGATGGACGAGTTTACGGCCACGCTCGATGAGGTGTTCGACCTCCATCCGCCGGCTCGCCGTTGCACCTTTCTGCCAACCCAGCAGCATCAATGCCGAACACAATTGAGTTGCACTCGGCTTCCAGGCGGGCGCTCGCTCCCGTAAGCCGATTAAGAATCGGCGCTCCCGCCGATGGCTGAGGCGGTGTCCCTGACACTATATTTCTTCTACACTTCTTAGCGAAAGCCCGCTAGTCTCGCCGCCGTAACCGTCGCAGCACAAAACAAGAGAACTATCAGCTATGAATTACAAATCGTTCATCACCGAACAGGTTGAGGCCATCAGGCGTGACGTCGGCGACCGGATCGCGATCACCGCGCTCAGCGGCGGTGTCGACAGTTCCGTAGTCACCGTCCTGGCCCACCGGGCGCTCGGCAACCAATTGAAAGCCATCTTCGTGGACAATGCCATCATGCGCGAAGGCGAGCCTCAGCGGGTGGTGAAAGCCTTCAAGGCCATGGGCATTCACGTCGAACTGATTGACGCGCGCAAGCAGTTCCTCCGGGCGCTGAAGGGATTGACCGACCCGGAAGCCAAGCGCCAAGCAATCACCGACACGTTCTATCGCGATGTCTTTGGCAAGGCAGTCAAACGAACGCGAGCGACCTTCCTGCTGCACGGCACGATCCTGACGGACATCGAGGAAACCGTGGCGGGAATCAAGCGGCAACACAATATCCTGGCGCAGATTGGTATCGACCCGCATAAAACCTATGGTTACAGAGTCCTCGAACCCTTAGCTACGCTGCGCAAGGACGGTGTGCGCCGAGTGGCCGCGCTGTTGGGCTTGCCCGGGAGCATCGCAAAACGGATCCCGTTCCCGGGCCCGGCTCTGGCCACGCGCATTGTTGGTGAAGTCAACGAGGAGCGGCTCGCCATCGTGCGCCGGGCCACGGCCATCGTCGAGGATGAGCTCCAGGACACCGGCGCGTTTCAATACCTGGCGGTGCTGCTCAACGATTACGCTACCGGCATCCGGAACGGCAAACGGGAATTCGGCCAGATCATCGTGGTGCGTTGCATCGACAGCGTGGATGCCCGGAAAGCGACCGTGCGGGAGCTGCCGTGGCCGGTCCTTCACCGGCTGACGCGCCGCATCACCGCCATCCCCGGCGTGAACCGTTGCCTCTACGATTTGACTCCCAAGCCGCCCGCCACGGTCGAGTACGTTTGAGCGGGGAACCGCGAACTGCGGCGAGCAATGGCTCAGCCGCGGGTGGGCCTGGGACCCGGCGCGCGGACTTCAGTCCGCAGCAATTGCCGATTTCGTGCATCGCTGCGGACTGAAGTCCGCGCGCCGACAAAGCCGCAACCGTCACCCTCAAACACATGACTGAGGGAGTGCTGCGGCGACAGGAAAAGTCCTTGAAGCCGGCCCGATCCGCTGTAAGCTGAAAGTACCGCAGGAATAACAGGCGGCGGCGTGCTCGCCGCGCGAGCGTATATCCGCGGCGCAACCAATGGACATCGTACTGGCAAGAAAACTTCTCGCGCGTTTGAAGATCTGGGCATCCTACGGCGCCATGGTGTGCGCGGGGTTTGTCTTCTTTTTGTTTTTCCGGTTTCCATTCAATTTTACCCGGGTGCAGGGACGGCACAACATCCCCCGGCGGGGAGAACGGGTGCTGTTCGTGTCGAACCATATCACGATGTACGATTCGTTTCTCATTGCCGTAGCCGCCTATTTTCCCGAGAACGTCATTTATCCGTCCCTGCCGTTCATGAACTTTGCGGCGCGAGAGAATTACTTCCGCAACTGGTTTACCAGGACCTTGTTTACGCTTCTCCGGACCATTCCGGTTGAACGGCGGGATCATCCCTGGCTGATGCGCAAATACGTTGATTTTCTGGAACGCAACAATCTGCTTATCTTTTACCAGGGCACCCGCACCAATGATCTTTCAGTGATCAAAAGCGGCCCAGCCTATGCCATCGCCCACACTCGCTCCCCCATAACCGTCATACCGGTGTACCATCACGGCATCGAACGGATTTTCAGCAAAGGCGGTCCCAAAACGAGGGGGTTGTGGCGGTGGCTGCCCCGCAGTATTTTTCGGCGCCCGACGGTTATTTTCGGGCAGCCGATTGATTTCTCCGAGTCGTTGCGGATTGCCGGAACCCGCCAACGCATCGCCGCGATCAACCAGCGGATTGTCGCCAGCGTCGTCTCGCTCCAGACTCTCGCCGCCGCCGCGTCCGGGTAACGTCGTCAAAGAGGGATCACGTCGCTACCGGACTTTGCCCGGGCGGATTCCAGCCCTTGGAGTGTGGCCCCCTGATTTCAACTGAGGCCCGACACGACCCAGCCCGGGTAACCTGCGCTCGGGTTTGCTCCCAAGCCTCGGGTGGCTTAGAATACCGGTTCTTTAATGCGCGAAGACTGTTTAGAACGGCCGCTTAGGGTTGGTTTGATTTCGCTGGGTTGCGCCAAGAACCTGGTGGATGCCGAGATCATGCTCGGAACGCTGCTGAAGGACGGGATGGAGCTCACCCAGGACACGGCTCAAGCCGACGTGGTGATCGTGAACACGTGCTCGTTCATCGATGCGGCGCAGGAGGAGAGCGTGGACACCATCCTCGAATCAGCCGAAGTGCGGGATGCCACCAATCGCGGGCAAGGGCTCGTGGTGGCCGGTTGCCTTCCCCAGCGATTCCGGGATGAACTGCCCAAACTGCTGCCGGAGGTTGATGCTTTCATGGGTATCGACCAGGTTGCTCACGCCGCCCGGGTGGTGCGGGACGCACTGCGGCGGCGGAGAGAGAAGATCCACAGTCCACGGCCACCAGTCCACGATCCGGGGTCCGAAGTCCCAAGTTCAAAGTCCAAGGTTCAGCGTCGGAAGTCGGCCGACGCGCGCCGCGCGAGTACGCCGTCATCGCTGATCGACGTCACCCGCCGGCCTCAGTACATCCCTGATTATGCGACGCCGCGGTTCCGGCTCACGCCGCCGCATTTCGCTTATGTAAAAATCGCGGAAGGCTGCAATCACCCGTGCAGCTTTTGCATCATTCCCAGGATGCGGGGCTCCCATCGAAGCCGGCCGCAAGGCGACATCGTCGCCGAAGCGCGGGCTTTGGTCGCCGAAGGGGTGAGAGAACTCAATCTGATTTCCCAGGATTCGACTTATTACGGACTGGACTTGCGGGCAAACCCAATCCGGGCCATCGCGGCTCCAGAACGGTTCAAGGCGGTCGTGAAATCGTTGCCCGCCCAGGCGACGACGGTTTGCAGCCTGCTCCGGGAGCTGAACACGCTGCCCGGCGACTTCTGGGTCCGGTTGCTCTACACCCACCCCGCCCACTGGACTGACGAATTGATCGGCACCATCGCGGGGTGTCCGAAGATTGCCCGTTACATCGATATCCCCCTCCAACATATCCATGAGAATATGCTGGAGCGCATGCGACGCGAAACCTCGCATGAGTATATCATCAACCTGCTCAGACGCATCCGCGCCGGTGTGCCCGGCATCGCCTTGCGCACCACGTTTATCGTCGGTTTCCCTGGTGAGACCGAAGAGTATTTTACGACCTTGCTCGATTTCATTCGTGAAACAAAGTTCGAGCGCCTTGGCGTATTCACCTACTCCCGCGAGGAGAACACGCGCGCCGGGACAATGGCCGGCCAGATACCGGACGAAATCAAACGGGAGCGCCGCGATCGGGCGATGGCAGCCCAGCACGATGTGGCCGTTGCAGTCTCGAGATCTTTCGTCGGACGCACCCTCCGCGTGCTCGTCGAAAGCCAGGCGACTCCCCGCCAGCTCAACGACGCGCAAATCAGCTCGTGGGAGCACGGATTCATCCGTGAGGCCCAAGGGCCGGCGGCTGCGCTAAAAGGGCGTTTCATGGTCGCCCGCGGGGAAGCTGATGCGCCGGATATCGACGGTCGCGTTTATGTCCGCGGGGTCCTGCCCGTCGGCAGGTTCGCCCGGGTCAAAATCGTCGGCAGCACTGATTACGATCTTATCGGCGTACCCGCCTGAGCGGCTGGTGGCCGGCTCGAATTGGCTCTACGGTTTCCGGGGGATGAAGCGGAGACCAGGGGTGATAGTTGGCATCCTGGAGGCCGCCGTGTCCGGGTAGGCCCCGCCCACACACGACCTATCATCGGGGTGGGCGCCGGGCACCACCACGATGCAGGTGTAGGGAGCGGACTCGTAAACGCCGGGCTTGAGTTGGCCCGCCTCGGGAGTTCCGGGCTGCGTTGGGCGGTAAAGCCGGGGTGATTTTGCACCGGGGACGGGGAGACGTGGCCGGTTGTTGGGTGACCCGGGCTGGTTGGTGCCGGGCGCGGGAGGCGCGTTGGCGGCTGACCGCGTTGCGGTTGTGGTCATCATCCGCGCCCCCGGCGGGGCGTTTCCACTGCTGGCGCCTTGGGCCAGTGCCTGCGGCGCCAGGTGAATTGCCGCCAATGCCGACATAATCAAAGCCGCCGCTTTCACACTTACTTAGACGGATCGGGCGTTCAAATGCTCCCTTTTCCAAGCGGATTTCTTGACCGGGTCAGATCCTTGCCGTAAAAAGCCAGCACATCATGATAACCGAAGAGAGCTTTCTCGATTTTAAATGTCCTCACTGCGAGGAAACGGTGTCGTTCCCGCACACGGATGCCGGTTTCGCCCGGGCGTGCCCGAATTGCACCGAGACGGTGGTCGTGCCGGAAGATGGCTCGGACCTGGGAGGCAAGCTGCCGCTGCCGATCGTGACCCCGCGCCTGCATTTGCGGCGGTTTGCGCCGGGCGATTGGAAAGACCTTCTCGAGTTCATGACGGACGAGGAGCTCTTCCGGTATGTCGGCGGGGGGCCCATGGAAGAAGACGACCTGTTGCGCTGGCTCGAGGCTGAGGTCAACGTGAAACTAACCACCCCGGAACAGATGTTTTATCTGGGCCTGGTCCTCAAAGAGGAAGGCAAGCTGATTGGGTATATCGGGCTTAGATTCGCCGACCCGCTCCAGGCCGGTCTCATCATTGTCCTGAGCCGCGGTTATCAGGGAAAGGGTTTCGCCGCCGAAGCCGTCCAGGGCTTGCTGGAGTTCTGTTTCAAGGGTATTAAGCTCCACCGGCTCACGGCGAGAATCGACTCCCGGAATACCGCGGCCGCCAAACTCTTCGAGCACGTCGGTATGCGGCGCGAGGGAGAGTTTGTCAAAGATACTCCCACTCCTGAAGGGTGGTGCAGCTCGGCCTGGTACGCCCTGCGAGAAGAGGAGTTCCTCAGAAAGACCTAACCCGGATCTCTGACGGCACGGCGCCGCGTGCCTTTACGCGGCGTTCTGCTGGCGGCCCAACCGCACGATGCGCTATCCGGGCCAGCCGTCCTTCGGCCAGGGGGCCGGCGCACAGTTCCGGCGCCTCCGCGGTCCTCGTACGGCTTTACAACGTTGCGACCCTGCTGGAGTTTTATCCTGCAGTCCGTTGGTCGCAAAAAAAATTAGACAAACAACGCGCGCGGCGGCGCTTTATTGGTGAATCGCGTGAAAAGCGGTCGGCAACATGAAATGTCCGAACAATCTGACTGGGAACGGTGGCTTGCCGAACACGTTCCGGTGTTGCTGCTTTTCGCCCGGCAACAGACCCGGTGCGAGGCCGATGCGCAAGACGTGTTGCAGGAGGCAGCGATTGAGTCCTGGGAACGCCAGGGCCAGGGCCAGCTTCCCCCGCTGCCGTTCGTGTTCGCCACGATTCGCCGGCGGGCGATCGATTTGGCCAGAACCAACGAACGCCGCGCCAGCCGGGAATCCGCAGCCGGGGCCGATTCTCCCCAAAGCTGGTTCGACTCCAGCGCGGAGGATCGGGAACGCTCACGAATGCTCCAGCAGGCCATGACTTCATTGCCCGAAATCTACCGCGACGTCATCACCCTCAAAATCTGGGCTGGCCTGACCTTTACGCAGATCGCTGACGCTCTGGACATCCCGGCCAATACCGCCGCGTCGCGCTACCGCTACGGCCTCGAACAGTTGCGCCGGACCACCCGGGAGATCCTCGCGTGAACGTTCACCAAGACCACGAGTTCGAGCAGGACCTCCGGCGCGTCCGTCCGGCCGCCCCGCCTGCCGGAACCATGCAAAGACTCCTTGCGGCCCGGGCGGCCCGACAGTCACCACGTCCGAGCGTGGCGCCACGGACTGCGTTCTGGCCACTGCTCTTGCGCTGGCTGGTTCCCGCCACCGCCGTTCTCATCGCGGCATTCGTGGTCGGGCGGTTGTACCTGCCCCGCGATCCCGCCCCGCCGCGTCAAAACCTCGCCGATGTTGCCCCGGTCGTAACCGCCGACAACGTCGAACTCGACCAGGAGTTGGTCCGTTCGTTCGATACCGTCGCGCTTTTGCCCGGCGGCGAGCCCGTCCGGTTCCGCTGCCGGGAATGGAGGGACGAAGTCATCCTGCGCGGCAAGGACCGCAGCGTCGTCATCGAGCAGCGTACCCCTCGAATCGAAGTGATCCCCGTCCGTTTTGAAACCTATTAACAATAAGATCCGGAATATGAAAAGCACCTTAATCCCATGGAACCCCCGCTGGCTCTCGGCGGTCGCCGCCGCCGCGCTGGCAGGCGCATTAACCGGCTCCGCACGGGCTGCTGACGAAAGTGTCGTCGAAACCCGTGTGATTACCGAGCCTGGCGACTCATCCGGCGCAGACTCGGAAAAGCGCGAGCATCGAATCGTCATTCAGAAAATTGAAAAAGACGATTCGAGCAGCAAGGAAAACCGCCAGGTATCCTGGCTCGGAATCGCGACGGAAGAAACCTCCGAAGCCCTCGCGTCTCAATTGGGCCTCAACGAGGGCGAAGGGCTCCTGGTGACCTATATCGCCCACGAAAGCCCCGCCGCCAAAGCAGGCCTGCAAAAGAACGATGTGCTGGTCGAGCTGGACGGCCAACTGCTGGTCCACCCGGCCCAATTGAAGAAGCTGATTCAGAAGCACAAAGACGGCGATAGCGTTGAAATCACCTTTTATCGGGCGGGAAAAAAGGAAACCGTGACCGCGAAGATCGGCAAGACCTCGCGCGGCTTGAGCCTGCTCGGAGACGAGCGTGTTTGGGAAGGAGAGTTGCGCGACGTGCACCGGCAGCTCAGTGAGTTGCACCTCAACGAGGCGGCCCGGGACCAACTCAAGAACCTCCGCCAGTCACTCGACGAGGCTGGCGTCAACCGGGAGGCCATCAGCAAACAGGTCCGGCGCAGCATGGAGGAGGTTCGCAAAGCGCTGCAGGAAGCGCTCCGGCAGGCCACTAACGCCCACCGCACTTTCGGCCCCGCCGCCCGCGAATTCCAGGAGCTTGCCCGCCGCGGAATGGATGTCGAGAAGGACGCCACTGTGGTCGTCAAGAGCAAGCGAAATTCCGTCAAGTCCATCGTGAAAACCGACGATAGCGGGACATATGTCGTCGTCGCCGACCCGAAAAAGCAGCTTACCGCTCATGACAAAGCCGGCAGATTGTTGTTCGACGGCCCCATCGAAACCTCGGACCAGCAAGCCAAGGTGCCGGAAGCGGTTTGGGAAAAAGTTAAACCCATGCTCGACCATTGGAGCGATGACAAAGCCGACTCGCCGCCGGCGGCAGAAGACGACGGCACCTGAAGCGGCGGCCGGACAACACTCTCGAACCGAAAACTATCACTCAAAGGGGCCAGCCGAAATATGATGACAACCCATTCTCACTCCCCACTGCGACGGCAACCCCATTCCCGCCTCGTGAAAGGCGCGGAAGTTGGGCTTGTGGTCATCTTTGTTTCCACCACGGCGCTTTTGTGTTGCCTGACATGGCTGGCTTGCGCGCCGGCCACCTCCGCCAGCCTCATCCCCTCCGGTCCGGGCAAGGCTTCCGTCTGCTACTTCCACCCCGGACACTTTTTGTCGGACGCGCGGACTATCGGGGGGATGCTTAAGTTCATACTGGAACCGGAGACGATGTCCATTACCAACACCAAGTATTCAGGCTAAGGTGCACGGGGACGATCGCACTCAATTTTTCGCGGAGACGCGAATAGAGCTCGTTCCGCGCGTTATTCTATGGGGTAGGTTTCACGGTTTCGATGAGCCGACCCCCATTTCAATAGTCCCAGCGGATGTGATTCGGCGACGGCGCATCAATCCCGGCGCTGGGGGTGCGCCTCCCGGAGTGGATTCCCGGCCGTCTGGTCGCGCCCCCCGGGTTTGGTGTCCTGTTCCTTTTCGATCCAGTGCGCGGCAAAGCAGGTCAAGCTGGAGAAATCCGGCAACTCCAGTTTTTGTTTGATGTGCTCGCAGTGGGATTGGATGGTCTTCATGCTCACATGCAAGGAATCGGCGATCCGGCGGGTTTTGGTCCCCTTGCCGAGCAATTCAAGAACAGCGAGCTCGCGGTCGGCCAGTTGCGTGATCGGAGAGGTGCCGGCCGCACGGCGGCCGCTGGAGAGGTCTTGATGCATTCGAAGAAGGATGGCCTGGCTGAAATAGAGCTCCCCTCGGGCGAGCTTCCGGACGGCCTCCACCAGTTTCTCCGGCGGTTCCCGCTTCATGAGGTAACCGCGGGCCCCCGCCCGTAGAGCCCGCTCGGCGTAAAGCGCTTCATCGTGCATGGAGACCACCAGCAGCCGGACGTCAGGATGCAGAATCCGAAGGTCCTTGAGTAAGTCAAGGCCATGCGAGCCTTCCAGGGTGAGGTCCACCACCGCGACGTCCGGGTGCAGTGTGGCGGCGGCCTGCAGGGCCTGGGTGGCGCTGGCGGCATGGCCACAAACTGTAAGGTCCAGTTCCTTGCTGAGGGTCGCCGCCAGCCCCTCGCGGACTAGCGGGTGATCGTCCACCAGGAGGATCCGCACCTCCCCGAGTTTGCGTCGAGGCTGTCCCGGCGTCACATTCTTGCAGGAGTTGATCGTTGCGTTCATTCGTTCCTCTTCAACGTTGGTTGTCATCGGATAGGGTGCAGATGACTTCCGTGCCGCCGTGGGTACGGCTCTTGATCTCCAAATGGGCCCCTATGGCACGCGCCCGGAACCGCATGGTGTCCAATCCCAGGCCGGTCGACTGCGGCCGGTGGTCGGGCAAACCTCCGCCATTGTCGCAAACGCTCAGTCGCCGGGCCCGGGCATCGGCGGAGAGCGTGACGGTCACGGCGGAGCAGTGACTGTGTTTGAGGGCGTTGCTGAGAGCCTCCTGGGCGATCCGATACAAGTGCGTGGACGTGGCATTATCTTCAATCAGAACCGGGGGTTCACACACGAAGGAGATCGCCGCCGGGTACATCGTCTTAAACTCCAAGACCAGTTGCTCGAGCGCCATCATCAGGCCGTCCGCCTGGAGGCTGACCGGGAAGAGCCCGCGCGCCAGATTGTGAGCCTGAGCGAGGGCCTGGTGGACCAAGTCCCCCGTGCGTCGCAGCGTCTCGACCTCCTCCGGGACGACCTGGGCCAGTTTGTGGCAAGTGGCGTTACACAGATGGGCCAGGCCCGTAAGGTGTTGGCAGAGCCCATCGTGCAGGTCCCGGCCGATGCGGCGTTGCTCGTATTCGCTGATCTCCACAATTCGGGCCTCGAGGGACTTGCGTTGGCCTATCTCGGCCTGCAAAGAGCTGTTGGCGGTGACCAATTCGGCGGTGCGCTCGCAGACTTTCAGTTCCAGTTCGTCGCGCGCCCGGCGCAATGCCTCCTCGGCCAACTTGCGCTCGGTGATGTCGCGATTGGAGGCGCGCCGGCCCAGAAAGCCACCCTGGTCGTCCCAGACCGCCTGGCACACGTGAGCGATCCAGCGTTCCTGGCCGTCACGGCGCTGAATGCGAAATTCGAGCTCGCACGGGCCCTGCTGCGCCATGTCCCCGGCCAGGTGCTCGGTCAGGACCCGGCAGTCCTCAGGGTGGACGATGCGGGAGAACAACTCCGGCTCTCGCGCGAATTCCTCGCGCGTGTAGCCCGTGATTCGCGCGCAAGACGGCGACATGTACACGAACTGCTTGTCCGGAGAGACCCAGAACTCCCAGTCGTAAGTAAAGTCGGCGACGGTCCTGAACCGCTCCTCACTCTGGCGGAGGGCCACCTCAACGCGCTTCCGTTCAGTGATATCGCGGAAAATCTCCAGCTTTGAGCGGCTCCCGTCGCGGTTGTCCAGCGGCGTGTCGAGCAGATCGTACGTTTTGCCCGTCCGGGCGCACTGCCATTCCCAGCGCACCGTCTGGCCGCCCATCACGGCTGCGTGTTGGCACCATGGGCACGCGGCCTGGCGGTCGTGGAAGTATTCGTGGCATTTCCGGCCTGCCACCGGTCCGAATTCCTTCTCCAGGACCGGGTTGACGTACTGTATGTCAAATTTGGAGTTCACCACATAAACACCGCCCGCCATGCTATCCAGCAGCCTCCGAAAGTTGTCGCGTTGACGGCGCAGGGCATCCTCGGCGTGCCTCCGGCCGGCAATCTCCGCCTGGAGTGAGCTGTTGACCTGCTCGAGGTCCGTCGTGCGCTTGCGGACTTCAGCCTCGAGAGCCTCGTGCCAGTGCTGTATCCGCTCCACCATGGCGTTGAAGGTGCCCGCCAACATACCGATCTCCCCTCGAGGACGGACGGAGGCCCGCGCCGCGAGGTCACCGGCTGCGACCTGGCGGGCGACCTCGCTTAGTTGGAGAATGGGGCGGTTCAGGCGGTTGGCAGTCAGGCCGCTCAGGCCCAGCAGCAGCCCCAGTCCGATCAGCCCCGCCACGAGCGTTAGTTCCTCGCTCTGCCGGACCGAGGCGAAGATTCTTGCCTGGTCTTGTTTGACCACCAATCCCCAGCGCCTTGTCGGGCCAATCTGCACCGAGCGACACGCCGCCAGGACCGGCACACCTCGATAGTCCCGCGACACGAAGATGCCTTCTCGTCCCGCCGCCGCTTTGGCTGGATCCCCGGACAGCCGGTCTATTAGTGAGCGGGCGCGCGAGCCGTCGGGCAGCGGCAGCTCGGGCGGTGCCAGCAGCAGCCCGTCCTCGTTAACCAGCACCGCCTCGCCGGTCTGCTCCAATTCAGCCCAGGTGTTGATCCCGGCGAAGAGAGCGTCGCGCGGATTGATGCGCAGAATGAGCACCGCCCCCGCGATTCCCTCCACCAGGATGGGACGGGAAACAACCAGGGTCAGCTGGCCGCTTTCGGGGTCGCGCTCGACACCCGTAAAGACCGTGGCGCCAGAGCGAAGCATATTTGTGAAACAACCCTGACCCCAAACGCTGAAGCCCAGGTCATCGGCATGGCTCGAAGCGAAGATAACACCACTGGCAGCATCGGCCACCTCGACACTCAGGTAAGGCTCGTCAGTCATGCTGGTCAGGATCAGATCGTGCGTCAAAGCCTGGTGGAGCGGCAGCGCCGCAAGGATGGTTCTGACCCTCTCCGCCGGGCTCAGGCGGTTATCAAGGCGGTGCAGCTCTCCGACCAGCTCGCCGACCGCTTGCCGCACGAAACTGCTTTCCGCGACCACCAGGGCGTGGTCGTGCCGCCGCTCGATCCACGAACTCAAGCGCTCCGTAATTACATCGGCCGTCAGGCTAAGCTGGCGGAACGCCAGGTCACGGTGTCGTTGGTACTCGCCGTTCAACGACGTGAACGGCAAACCGTACAGGTGAGCGAGTTCCAGCGCGATCAGAATGCCCACTCCAAGGAAGCCGAAAGTCACCAGCATCCTGGTCCGCAGACTGCTGAACAGTCCCCGGGAGCCGGGTTTGGCTTCTGCCCCCCGCAGGTCTTGTGAACTGACGCCCGCGTTGTTCATTTGACTGGGCTTTACCGGACTCAGGTCACTCGTCCCCGAATGAGATCCACCTCTCCTCGATGGAGAGTGACGCCAGTTGAATCGTGGGGAGCACCCGCGCGCGTACAACGACTCCTCCACCCGCTCCCCTCCTGCGACTGCCCACCTATCCAATAACACGACGGCGGCTTGGATGCCCATTGAACTTTAGTTGTACAACTTTCGTAGGGGGGGCCCGTGAGTCCGGGTGGGAAGCGATCGCGTCTGAGGGCTGTTTTTACGGGGCGATCGGGCCCTCGTGGCCTCGCCTGGTCCGGTCGGATCCGGACCAGATCACCGGCCGCGGAATCGGACCGCGCCCGATTACCGATCTGGGCGCGGTCCGATTGCACGATCCGTTCCGGAGAGCTTCAGTGGTCGGCGTGAAGAAAATGCATACAGACAATGGAAACCAAAGTGCTCCTGCGGGTCGTGGGGCGGTAGGCGCCAGCCTGTTGCTGGTGTGGCTGCTGGGGGCCGTCATGGCGCCTGGCTCCGTGGCCGCTGTGGGAGCGCCTGCCAGCTTGCCCCTGCAGACGCCGAAGCAGGACTGCCTGACCTGGGAGCTCACCCGCGCAAAGGTGGTCAGGCCGGGCCAGAGCTTGACCAACGCGGCCGGCATCACCCTGACGGGCTATACCATCGAGGCCACGGCCAGGGCAACCAATGCCGGGCCGCTGCCCGAGGCCACCTTTCATCTTACCTTGAACGCATTTTGTCCGCGGACGAATTACTCCAACCTCAAGGCCGGCCGGTGGCAGGTGCGGGGCACCTGGGTCGTTGTCGATCAGCCGCCGGCTCAGGATCAAAACGCGGGCAAAGCCGACCGGCCCCATCCGGAGTACCTGCAAGGCTATTTGCTGGCTGAGCTGGACACCTGTCCGACGCTTCCGCTCTCCCGGTTCGATGCCGTGGCGTGGGCTTCGGAAACGCGTTCGCCCAGCCTGCGGAAAAAGTACGAAGGTTCGCTTCAGGGTGAGGGCCGGTTCGAAGGGCGGCTTCACTTGAGGTTGAGCCCCCCAATTTCTCCGCCGACCGAAGCAGACCCCAACCAACCGGGGAAGCACGCCAATCCAATCTCCGACCAGTTTCCGTGCCACTGAAACCATTCAAGGAACAACAACAACAAGAATCCAAGGAAATAGTCCTATGCAAAAATCAACCAACAACAGCAGTCCGCCCCTCCGTTCCGGGCGTCCACGCGCGGCTCTCCTGGTGCCTCTGCTCGTCTTAGGCATGGCGGCCGCAGTTTCCGTCCGCGCCGACATTCCCGGCCGGCCCACCCCCCAGGGGAAGATCAACCCCGCCACCGGCCAACCCGGCGGCACCGCGGTGCCGTTGCCCGGCACCCAACAGCAGGAACTGATGAACATCACGTTCCCGTCGCCTTACAATGTGTTCGAGTTCCCGCAAACCTGCGGCGCCTGCCATGGGGGCACCATTGATCAGCAGGCCGGGCACTATGGCAACTGGGCCGGCAGCGTCATGGGCACCACGGCGCGCAACCCGGTGTTTCGCGCCGACTGGATTGTTGTGAACGAGAAGATCAAGGCGGCCGGCGCCGGCGATGGCGCGGCGAATATCTGTGCGCGGTGTCATATCCCCAACGCCTTCCTTTCCGGCCGTATCGATCCCTACCTCGGCGGTGCAGCCGACGGCAGCACGATGATCCACCAAATCCCCCTCTCGACCGACGACGAAGGCATCTCCTGCGAGTTCTGCCACCGCGCGATCGGAAACGTGGTGATGAAACAGGTGGGCGGCCAGCATAGCGACGACCCGGCCTTCAATATGTTGAAGTACATCACCGACTGGCCGCACTTGGGGGATCCATTCCCGGCGGCAGGCGCGGTGCGGAATGGGTTGCTGGCGCCGGGCGAACTCTACTCGGAGTCGCCGTCCGGCCCAATCGAGGGGCGGCCTTTGGGCATTGCCACTTACCAGATCAACGACGCGATGACCTATGCCGGGAAATACTCCGGTGTGGTCCAGGTTTACTTCAGCGATGTGCCGCTCAACGATCCGGTGACGGGCCTGCCGACGCCCTACACAGGCCAGACCTACGGTATCTATCCGGCCGGCTGGCCGGCGGCTCTCAAGAATCCTGTGCCGTTCGGCATGCCGCAGTTCAATTCGGTGGGACAGGAGGTGGCC
>DATDCV010000592.1:0-46611 GCA_036524155.1 Verrucomicrobiia bacterium | reverse complement strand
GGGGAGGGTGGACTGCACGCCCTCGGCCCAGATCTGCCCGATCGAGTAACTCGCCTCAAGGCCGAGGTCCCGAAGTTGCCGAGCGATCGGATGCTGGCCGAGATGGATGGTGCTCTTGCACATGCTAAGGCTGCGGTACTCAGTCCCTGCAGTAGGAACCCAGGCGGTACGCACCAGATAGCCCTCCTTGGTAGTCAGACACATGATCGAAGTCGCGGATGTTGGGCCGACGAGGTCGTTGGTGGCCACGTCCAGCTTCATAATCATCTCGTCATCGGCCCAGCTAAAACATTTGAAGCCCTTGGGTTTCACCGACTGGACACGGACGTCACCGAGGATCTTCGGGAACCCCCAGTGCAGGATCCCCCCCAACACGGCCGGCTCGTCAGTGAGCGTCATGGAGGTGATGTACATCGGAAAGAATCCGTCGCTCCACGACGGGTCATCCGCCATGACAGCCACAAACTCCTCGTAGTATGGTGCCAAGTACTGAACCGACTTGTAATGCCAGAATCCCACGACCAAAACACCGAAATCTGAATACCTGGAATCGAGTGAGTTCCAGAGTGATTGTTCGGCATTGACCGGAAGTGCGCTCACACCTGCCGGGAGCAAGGAATTAAGCGCCCCGAGCGGCATTAGGAAGAACGCGCAAACCAGCTCCGAGTCGTCGTAATGCACCGGAAGCCAGCTCGCATCGCCGAAGTACCACTCCAGAGGACACGGAGTCACTTCTTGCGACCGCCCCTGCATGGGCAAGAGCAGAGACGAAAGCAGTAAACCCACGGCCCACAAGCCCATTGGCAGCGATTTTGTTTTAGTATTTTTCATACGACTTTCTTTCTTGGTTTATCGGGGCAGGAAATGCGCAGGTTGAACTGTTTCCGGGTGGCGCGCGTTCCTGCCTCTCGGTTGTTGTTTAAACACCCGGCGATTCTTGTTTCTGAACAACCCTTCCCTTCCCCGTCCGCCGCCCTTCTAACGGACGGTGTTACTTTTCATATTAGTACAAAGGCGGCGGAGGGATTTTGTTACAGGGCAAATTCGGACGAAGGACACCGCTGCCGCTCTACCAGCTACTCAACAGTGATTGCCACGAAGAACGGCGCGCAGCTCGTCACGGTGGAGATAAAATCCAGGCTTTTGATTGGGTTCAGGGAACAGCCGGCACCGTCGGGGATTCTCCGGCACGTCGCTGCTTGCTTTTGGCGTTTGCCTTGAGCTCCGCCAGTTCCCGGCGCAGGGGTTCGGCGTCTGGAATGCGGTTGCATTGCTCGTAGCACTGCGCCAGGTTGTCCAGCGATTCGAGCAGCATCGGGTGGCCCTTCCGCAGGTACTGACGCTTGAGGCGCAGAGCGTCCGTCTCGAGCGAGATGGCCTCGGTGTTCCCCGCCATCCGAAGCGTAATTGCCAACTCGGTCATGGCGTTCAAGGTATACTCGTTGGTGGCACCGGTCGTCCGCTTGAAACCCTCCAGGGCCGACCGGTTGAGCGCGATGGCCTCCTCCAGCCGGTTCGTGGCGCGGTAGGAAGCGGCCACTCCAATCATGCCATTCCAAGCAGCGGGATTGTCCTCGCGGCGCACCTTCCCCCACACCGACAACCACTCCTCGCGCAGCATGAGAGCCTCCCCGGGGCGGCCGACCGCTTCGAAGGCGGACGCGAGGTTTGCCATCGCCCAGAGCGTTTCGGGGTCGTCCGGGCTCTTGAATCGGCGGCAAAGCTCGAGCTGTTCCTCACGGAGCTTCAGCCCCTGCGTGGCCCGCCCCACCTGCTCATACATCGACGCCAGGTTTTCCAGGGCAATCCCCAGGAACCGATGGTTCGGCGGCAGCACCTCCCGCTTGAGTTCGACGGATCGTTCCTGGAGTGGGATGGCCTCCTCCACCCGACCCAGCGCGTCGAGATAGCCCGCCAGGTCGGTCATGGCGGCGAGCGTGTCCGGGTCTTTTGGCCCCAGAACCTCACGGCGAAGCGACAGGACCTCGGCCTGCACCTGCAGTCCCTTGTCGAGGCTTCCGATCATCCGATAAGTGCCGGCGAGGTTTCCCATGGCCGTAAGCGTATCGCGATTTTTCGGGCCAAGCAGTTTCCGGCGTAAAGCCAACACCTGTTCCTCGATCGGCAGCGCCTCGGCCCAGCGCCCCGATCGGGTGTACTGTGCGGCGAGGTTTCCCATGGCCTGGAGTGTGTCGGGATGTTCCAACCCGCGGACCTTGCGCAGGAGGGGCGCCACACGCTCCAGGAGTCCCAGTGCGTCAGCGGGCCGGCCGCCCATCTCGTAGGAAGCGGCCAGGTAGACCATCGCATTGAGCGTGTCCGGAGCTTCGGGGCCGGCAGTTGCCAGGCAATATTCCCGCACCCGCTCTTGCAGAGAAATCGCATTGGTGTAGAGCGCCAGCCCATAATATGTCTCCCCCAAAACCGACAACAGCTCCGTCCGGAGTGCTGGCTGGCCTGCAAGGTTGGAGTCCAGGTCCTTTACTGCCTTATCCAACGCCTCGGCCACGGTGATCGTCCGGCCGTCCCGCGCCGGGTCCGGGCTCTGAAACACCCCCGTCAGAAACTTCGTGATCGCCGCCGACTCCTGGAACCGCTCCGTCGCCAACCTCTCCGCCCGCGTCGCCCGCACCGCCTGCCATGTTGCCACTAACGCGCCGATGACGAGCGCCCCAGCCACCGCGCTCGCTGCGGCGAAGGCCAGTCTGTGCCGGCGGATGAACTTGCCTGCTCTGTAGAGGCTGCTGGGAGAAACCGCCAAAACGGGTTCGTGGCAGAGGTGCCTCTTCAAATCCGCAGCCAGGCCGTCGGCCGTGTCATAGCGGCGCACCCGGTC
This sequence comes from Verrucomicrobiia bacterium, assembly GCA_036524155.1. Lineage (GTDB taxonomy): Bacteria > Verrucomicrobiota > Verrucomicrobiia > Limisphaerales > UBA8199 > DATDCV01. The sequence continues at coordinate 43,775 of DATDCV010000592.1, read as the reverse complement.
CTTCTCCAGGCACTTCATCACGATCCAATCCAGGTCACCACGAACCATCCTGCTCAGGGTGACTGGCTCGGTATGGCGGCGCTTGGCCACCTCCGGCAACCTCCCGCCCAGCGTTTGCAGCCGGGTCGAGGGCTTCGGCGGGTCGGTGTCGCGGATTATCCGGCGGACTTCGTCGAGAGCTGCTCGGCCTAACGTCTCGGCGTCAAAGGGCGTGACTCCCGTCAGCAGCTCGTAAAGCAGCACTCCCAGCGAGTAGATGTCACTCCGCGTGTCGATGTCCAAGCCACTCAGCTCGGCTTGCTCGGGACTCATGTACGCCGGCGTGCCCATGATGCGCTGGAAAACCGTGAACAGGGTCTTTTCGGTCAACTTGTGCCCCAACGCCTTAGCGACCCCGAAGTCGATGATTTTGGGCACGGGGTTGCCGTCGGACTGCGTCACCAGGATATTGCCGGGCTTCAGGTCCCGGTGAATGATTCCCTTTTGGTGCGCATGCTGGACCGCATGGCAGACCTCCATGAAAATCTGGAGACGCTCGATCGTGGACAGAGCTTCCTGGTCGCAATATTCCGTTATGGAGATACCCCGCACCAGCTCCATGACGAAATAAGGCCGGCCCGTCTCGGTCGTGCCGCCGTCCAGGACTTTCGCGATATTCGGATGGTCCATCAGGGCTAGCGCCTGGCGCTCGACTTCGAAGCGCGCGACGACCTCGCGGGTGTCCATCCCGGGTTTGATGATCTTCAGTGCCACCTGCCGGCGCACCGGTTCCACCTGCTCGGCCAAGTACACGACTCCGAAACCGCCTTCGCCGATTTCTTCGAGCAGCTTGTAGCGGCCGATCACCGAACCGGGGCGCTCGGTCAACCCGCCGAGGGCCGGCAATTCTCCACCGGCCTGGCCCCTCGGCTGCGCGGCTGCATCCCCGTTGCCTGCCGGTCCGCTGGGCATTTCCACGTTTGCTCCGGATTCCGGGGCGTCCAGGGCAATCGCCAATTCGGCCAGGCAGCGAGGGCAGAGCCCTCGGGCGGCGGGGTCGAGGGGCGCGCCACAATCAGGACAAGTCGGGGTGGTGCTCATCTTATCACTTCCAGCCTCATATAGTACAAAGGCAAAATTTCCGGTTTGTTACGGCGCCTTGCTCCTCACCGCGCCGCCCCAGGCAGTCGCCGGCGTTCAGCCACTCAAGGCGCCGATGAGGTGCCGCACCTCTACGTCAAGCTCCTCGGGGGAATCAAGCGTCTCAGCCACAACATTGCGAAACACTGCTCCAAAACGGCGGCGGAGCCGATGCACGGCCACCCGCGCGGCTCCCTCCGTCATCCCCAACCTGGCTGCGGCGCCGGAGTAGTCGCGGTCCGAATCGTCGCCGTTGAGAAAACTGTGAAGAGCCGCGAACACTTCCGCTTTGCCGGCCGCGGAATAATCCTCATCCAACCGGTTCAAAGCTTGTGCGACGAGCGCGGCAGCCCAACGCCGCTCAAATATGCTCTCGGGGCTTGACTCGCATGCAGGCTCCGACCGGTAGCGCTCCTCCGCGATTTGCGCATCGAAGGAGAAGACCGGCTGCCCGCCGCCACGTTTCTTGCGATTCGCCCGATCCCGTTCGTCCGACAACAGGTGGTTCATCCGCGCCAACAAGAACGAGCGAAATTTCCCTTTCAGTGGGCTGACGGATCCGAGGGCGTGGTTAGCCAGCAAGCGGGCAAAGAATTCCTGGGTCAGGTCCTGAGCGTCTTCCGGGCTGCAGCCGCGCCTTCGGACGTAGGCGTACAGAGGGTACCAGTAGTTGCGGCACAGCTCCTCGAGCGCTGCGGAGCAGGCCGGCGATTTGGTGTCCGCGGCGGCCAGCACGACCGTCCAATGTGTGGTGGCAAAGGGCAGCGACGAACCATGGTTGGGTTTGACGTTGTCGCCCTCCCCACCATTACCGGCCGAGGAGTGTCTTTCGCTCATTAGTTACAGGGCAAAAACGCTGGTTGAAGACGATAGAAATCCGTCGAGGCGAACTCCCTGAAACCCTTAGCCCGATAGCACCGTGATGGGACACGGCTTTCATTGGGTGATTACAGCGAAGTATTAGACACCCATCGCCGGCAACCGGTTCATATTTACCTTCCCGGTGTTCTACACCGATGTTGCCTCCTGAGGGGCAAAATCGGGCGAGCTCTATGGTGCGACCAGGTGCCTGCAGGCGTGGAAGCGGCCGGCGAACGGAGGCCCCAGTGTCAACGCCGGCGGCAGTGTGTTCCCACGTAGCCCCACTCTTGAGGGCCCGGTTGGCAGTTGGCTTGTGGAGCAGGTGCTCTGTGGAGGAGAAGGTCGGGGGAGGGGAGGCCCTGTTACCACCGCAGCGAAGTTCATGGAAAACCTCCTTTCGCGTTCCCGCAAGCGTTGGGACCATGAACCTTGCGCAAACCGAGTGCCACCTCTCCCCTATCCCCTCTCCCCCAGAGGCGGAGAGGGGGACACAACGCGGCCGTCAGTTGTGAGCGTGGGCCGCTTGGTTTCTCCCTCTCCTCCCCGGGAGGAGAGGGCTGGGGAGAGGAGGCCGATGAACTGGCAGACGTTCTTTTTCCGCTTATAGGAAACCACGAGCGTTCCGCACAGCGCGTCACGCTCGTCGTCTCCTGCAAGGATTTCTGCGCGCCGGTTAAACGGCTTTCGCCGTGCGGGCTGAAATGTCCAGCATACGCTGAATCGGCAGGCGGGCGCGCTCGATGATGTGCCGCGGCAGTTCGATGCGCGGAGCCAGGTTCTTCATGCAGTCGCGCACTTTCTCGAGCGTGTTCATCTTCATGTATTTGCACTCGCTGCAATGGCACGGGTCGGTCGGCGCGCGCATCGCATCGACCGCCGGCGCACAGATGAATTGCTTGCCGGGACATTCCTTCTGCATGCGGTGGATGATCCCGGACTCGGTTACGATCACGAACTGCGTGGCGGGGCTGCTCTTGCAGTAGGTAATCATTTTCTCCGTCGAGCAAATCGCATCGGCCAAATCGCGGACTTCGCGCAGGCTCTCGGGATGCACGACGACCTTGGCATCGGGGAACGATGCCTTGAGGCGCAGCAGGCTGTCGCGGCGGAACTCGACATGGGCGTAACAATTGCCGCGCCAAAGCGTCATTGGCCGGCCGGTCTGTTCCATCACCCACGCGCCCAGATTCTCGTCCGGCACAAACAACAGGTCTTTGTTTTTCGGGGCGGCCTCGACGATCTTGACGGCGTTGCCGCTGGTGCAGATCACGTCGCTCAGCGCTTTGACGTCCGCGCTGCAGTTGATGTAGGCGACGGTCCAGAAGTTCGGGTTGGTCCGTTGAAATTCGGCGAGCTTGTCCGCCGGGCAGCTCTCCTCGAGCGAGCAGCCGGCCTGTTTGTCCGGCAGCACGACGATCTTGTCCGGGTTCAGAATCTTGGCGGTCTCGGCCATGAAATGCACGCCGGAGAAGACGATGACATCGGCGCTGGTGCGGGCCGCCTGCTGGGACAGGCCCAGCGAATCGCCAACGTAATCGGCGATATCCTGAATCTCCGGCACCTGGTAGTTGTGCGCCAGGATCACCGCGTTGAGCTGTTTCTTGAGGATCAGGATCTCGCGGGACAAAGCATCCACCTGGTCGCGCGGCAACGGCTGGCGCAACGGAAACCGGTCCACGCCCGGCGGTGCAATTTCAGCTAATTCAGCCATTAACAAAGCGTAACGCCAGGGGGACGGGGCGTCAATGCGGTTGGGTCTTGCCAAGGCTGGCAGTGTCTCCTACCTTCCAGACCGTGGTAAACGGACAGAGCACAACGACCAAGATTTAGCGTTCATCCTCGTTGAGGGAATGAACGCCCACGCCTCGAGTTGCTTCGAGGCGTTTTTGTTTAAACAACTGGCGGAGCACTACAGATCTATGCGCTACTTGATGAAGCAGAAGCTGTTCTCGTGGGGCGATGATTTCCGCATCAAGAATGATGCGGGCGAGGATGTCTTTTTCGTCGACGGCCGCGCGTTCAGCCTCGGCAACAAGCTGTCGTTTCAGGATCTGGCCGGCAACGAACTGGCTTTCATCAAACAGAAGCTGCTGGCCTGGGGACCGACGTATGAGATCTCCCGCGGGGGCGAGTTGATTGCAGTGGTGAAAAAACAATTGTTCACGTTGTTCCGTTGCCGTTTTGTCGTGGATGTGCCCGGCCCCGATGATTTGGAGGCACAGGGCAATTTTCTGGACATGGAGTACACTTTCCGGCGCGGGGATCGACCGGTGGCCGAGGTCTCCAAACGGTGGTTTTCCTGGGCGGATACTTACGGTGTGGACATCGCCGGCGGCGAGGACCCTGTGCTCATATTGGCGAGCACAGTGGTGATCGATATGGTGTGTCACGCCGACAACAAGCGTGCCTGAGCGGTGAGCTAACTGCGACCAACGACTTTTATGGACGAAAACAATAATCAACCGGAACGCAAGACTCCGGACGACCGGAACCGAATGACCGAGCTGGAGCGCCTGCGGCACTCGTGCGCGCACGTGATGGCCACTGCCATCCTGCGGCTCTGGCCCGAGGCCCAGCTCGCCTCCGGGCCGGCCGTCGAGAACGGGTTCTATTATGATGTCGAGCTGCCGCACCGGATCACGCCGGAGGATTTCCCCGCCATCGAGGCGGAAATGAAAAAGGAAATCAAAGCCAATCACCCGTTCGAGAAGAAGGTGGTGACGCGCGAACAGGCCTTTCGCGACGCTCAGAGCGGGCGGCTGGGCGCGCTGAGTGAGCGGCCGGTGCCGAGCAAGTTCAAGCTGGGCAACCTGCAGGACATTCCGGAGGGCGAGCCCATTTCTTATTACCAGAGCGGTGATTTCGTCGATCTGTGCGCCGGACCGCACGTGATGCGGACCGGGAATATCGGGGCCCACAGGCTCACGAGCGTCGCCAGCGCCTACTACAAGGGCGATGAGAAGAACCCCCAGCTCCAGCGCGTTTACGGCACGGCGTTCAAAAACAAGACCGAGCTCGAGGCCTACTTCAAAATGCTCGAGGAGGCCAAACGCCGCGACCACCGGAAGATCGGCGCCGAGATGGGGCTGTATGTGATCGACACCGACTACGTCGGGCCGGGTTTGCCGCTGTGGCTGCCCAAGGGCGGCGCGATCGTCGAAGAGCTCGAAAAGCTGGCCAAGGAGACGGAGTTTGCGGCCGGCTACGTTCGGGTGAAGACACCGCATCTGGCCAAAGAAGCCTTGTACAAGACCTCCGGCCACCTGCCGTATTATGCGGAGAGCATGTTCCCGCCGATGGAATTGCGCGAAGGGGGGACCGCGGAAACGGCCGAAAGGTATTACGTCAAAGCGATGAACTGTCCGCACCATCACCGGATTTTCGCGGCCGAACCGCGGAGCTACCGGGACCTGGCGCTGCGCCTGGCCGAATACGGCACCTGCTATCGCTATGAACAATCGGGCGAACTGTTCGGATTAATGCGGGTGCGTTCGATGAACATGAACGACGCGCATATCTACTGCACGCCGGAGCAGTTCGCCGCCGAGTTTAACGCCGTCAACGACATGTACCTGCGGTATTTCAAGATCTTCGGGATCGACAAATACGTGATGCGCTACAGCACGCACGACCCGGCGAAGCTCGGCCAGAAATTCGTCAATGAGCCCGAATTATGGAAACAGACCGAAGACATGGTCCGGCGGGTGCTGCAGGAGTCGGGGATCAACTTCGTCGAGGTGCCGAACGAAGCGGCGTTTTACGGCCCGAAAATCGACGTGCAGGTGTGGAGCGTCATCGGCCGGGAATTTACGCTGGCAACCAACCAGGTGGATTTTGCGCAGCCGAAACGTTTCGGGCTGGTGTATCGCGACAAGGACAACACCGAAAAGACGCCGTTGTGCATTCACCGCGCGCCGTTGGGAACGCATGAGCGGTTTATCGGTTTCCTGATCGAACACTACGCCGGGAATTTCCCGCTCTGGCTGGCACCGGAACAGGTGCGGGTGCTGACGATCGGCGAAGAGGAACCGCTGGTCGGCTATGCCCGGGGTATCGTCCAGGAGCTGCGCGCCGGCATGATCCGCGCCGAAGGTGATTACAGCAACGACAAGATCAACGGCAAAATCCAGCGTGCCGAACAGGCCAAGGTCCACACGATGCTCGTCGTCGGTCCGAGGGACATGCAGGCCAACGCCGTCAGTGTCCGCCTTCACGGCAAAGGCAGCGTGGGAGCACGGCCCAAGGCGGAGGCGGTGGCCGATATCCTCGCCGCGGTCAAAGACCGGAGAGGCTGACGGCCCAGCAAACTCGCCTCAAAATTACGCCGGTTCCTTTAGCAGGGCGATGAACTGTTTGATCGCCGGGGAGAGCACCTTGTTCTTCTTATGGATGACTCCCAGCGGCCGGTGGTATTCGCCGTCTTCGAGCTTGACGGCGGCGAGCGTCCCGTTCGCGACCTCCTGACGAATGGTTTCCTGGGGAACGATGGCGACGCCGGAATCGATCTCGACGGCCCGCTTCACCGTTTCGATGTTATCAAACTCCATCACGTGATCGACGGAGACCCCGTGGTCCTTGAAGATCTTGTCCAGGGCGCGGCGGGTGGGGATATCCCGCTCGAAGCTGACCACCTTCTGGCCGCTGAGCGCTTTGAGTTTTATGCCCTTGAGCTTGGCGAACGGATGCTGCGGGTTGGCGATGAGCACCAGCACGTCCTTGCGGAGCTGGACGATCTCCAGCTTCGGATCGCGCACCGGGTAGGCGACGAGGCCAAGGTCGACCACGTTGCCCAGGACGTCCTCGTAAACCTGGTCGGGCCGGCGGTACTCGACGTGGACGTTGACGGTGGGGAAGCTCTTCAGAAACTTCTTCAGGTAGGGCGGCAGCACGTGCAAGCCGATGCTGTAAATTGTCGCCACCCGGATGTTGCCTGAAATAATTTCCTTAATCTCCTGCAGCTTGCTGTACAGCGCGTCGTAGGTCTGCAGGATCTGCTTGCTGTAGTCGTACAACACCTCCCCTTCCGCCGTGAGCCGGAAATTCTTTTTGCTCCGCTCAATCAGCAGCGATTTGAACTGCCGCTCCAGCGAGCTGATGGTCTGGCTGACCGCCGATTGGGTGACGCTGTTAATCTGCGCCGCCTTGGTGAAACTCTCGGTCTCCGTCAGATCGCAAAAAACCTTCAGACTTTCAATTTGCATAAGCGGAGTGAATACCAACTCAGGGCCCAAGTCAACAACTCCCGTTGATAAAAATCAGCAGGGAGTTTCCTTTCAGTTATCATCAACGTTTTTCATTGCTTGACTCGACCCTTCTAATGGTGTTTTCAGCGCCGCCCTGATCCCGCCCGGCCGCCGCATCCCATAGCCGTCGCAAGCCATCGCGCGCCCCGTTCAGCAGCGAGGGTGGATTGGGCCACTGCTCGAGGATGATCGACCCCGAAAAGCCCCGCCGTTTCATCCGTTCGACGAACCCGCGCACGCCGTGGTCATCCTGCGCCGCCGGCCCGGTGAAGAGCGGCAAATGGGTATCCGCGTCGCCGCGGTTCTCGTGCACATGGAGGTGGAGGATAGGCACTTGCGGCTGCAATTGATCGATGAACTCGAGGTAATGGTTCCGGGTCGCGGCGCACAGATTCGCATGGCCAAGATCAAGGCACATGCCGGCGTGACGCAACTCCGGGGGATCCAGCGCCCGCAACGCAGCGAACAGTTCATTGAAATCGGCAGGGGATGTGCTGACGGTATTCTCGATGGCGAGTTGGAGGCCGTTGGCTGCGGCCCACCGCAGCGGTGAGAGCAGCGCCCCGGCGAAGGCGGCCGCGCCGGCTTCGGCGCGCAGGTGCACGACCATCACCGCCGCCCCAAGGTCCCTCGCCAGCTCGATGTCCCGGCGCAACAACAGGCCGCCTTCGGCCGCCAGCGGGTCAATCGCCCAGCCCGCATGCACCGAAAGCCGCATGCGGCAGAACCGCGCCGTCTGCCGGATCTCGGCGCGGCGCCCCTCGTCCAAATCCGACTCATCCCAGCCGGCGCCGCCGGGTTTCTTGTCCGGGAACCATTCGAAGGCATCAAAGCCATTGGCGACCGCGTACTCGAACGGCTCCATCAGGTGCGCCGCCGAAAAAGCGGTTTGGTTGCCGACCCAGACCGAACCCGACCTCGGCGGGGCGAAGCTGCCGGGATCGCGCGACGATTCTGCTGGCGGTCGGGGTTTCATACCTGCGGCCGTGTCTGCACGAGGAAATACTCTGCTTTGGCGACGGCGCCCTCGATGTCCTGGGGCGAACCCAGGGCGGCTTCAATGGCCAGGCCCAGCCGGGCAATAGAAGCCAGCAGGTTCGCGCGGAAACCCTCGTCCCAGTTCAGCGGCTCTTCGGAATAATCCAACTGCACTGGCCGCGCGGGCTGGAGCAACACGCTGTCGTAGAGGCCGGCCCCGGCGTAGCCTTCGAGGTCCTCGCCGTTCGAGTCGGACCGGAAGATCAGGCCGCCCCCGTAAAGGCCCACGCTCTTGCCCGGAAACGACAGCAGGCGAAGCTGCCCGGATTTCTTTTCCCAGACAAAACCGAGCGCGCGCCCCGGGTAATTCCCCACGAGCGTCTCCCCGAGTCCCAGCACCACTTCCGCATACAGCTCGTCCCGGTTGCCGGTGGAGGGGTTGGCGGTGTGGATGACGAAAGCGTAATCGGCTTCCACCACCGTCTGGATCAGCACGGCCATGACCAGGTCCTCGTGCGCGAGGCCGATCCGGTTCCGGCTCAGCACCGCGCGCTCGTTCCATTTGGACGCCCAGACCTGCTTGACGCAACGCCAGGCCGCGTCCCAATTCCCCGGCCAGGGCAGGCCCGCCTGCGAAGACGCCTCCCTCAGGGCCTTCTTCAGACTGTCCGGTGCAGCCAACGACTGAACGGCTTCGCGTACGGCGGCGAGGGCGGCCGGGTCGGCGCCGTTCTTCAAGCCGGCCGTCAGTTCGGCGTAACGGCGGGCGCTTCTCCCGTTCTCCTCGAGCGACAGAACGTGCTCGAACACGCCGAACGGAACCGCCGCCGAGGCCGGCTGGCGGATCCAATCCGGCAGTTTGCCGCGGAGCTGCTCCTGGCGGAGCGACTTCCCGCCCACCAGGCTGCTGTTGAATTCGCCGGCCGCGACGGCGAAGCGTGTGAATTTCGGCCGGCTGATTTTAGGCCGCGCCCGGCGCGCGGGCGCCGCCGGCGCTCCGGTCTCGGGAACGGTCTCTTCGAACACCACGTCGCCGGCGGCGGTCACCGTCACCCGCACCGGATGTCCCTGGAGCGCTTTGAGCCGCTGCAGGGTCTCCGGCTCGGAGCACGAAGCAAACAACACTCCGGCGTTGCGCGCCCGGACGGCGACGTGCGACACCAGGTCGGTCACATCCGGCGCGATCACAGCCACCACCTCCGCGGGGATCTCTTCATCGCCCATCACTTTATCCGCAACGACCACGGTGCGGCCGCCAAAGCGGCGTCCCTGCACCGAGCGCAACGCCTCCACGACCTCGACCTGCCCGGTCCCGCTGCCGCGGCTGACGATTCGCCAGGCGCCCAGGTTGGCGGCCTGTCGCAATACCCGGCCAAGCTGGTGCAGCAGCATCGCCAGCGCGAAACCCAGGCTGCTGCCGCGAACGACTTCCTCACTGAACAGCGTGATTGTCCAACTCTCGGCACTAAACGCCTGCCCGAGGAATTCCGCTTTCGGTTGCAGCAGCCGATAGAGCCGGTCCGTCCAGTCCCCGAGCGCGCGGCCCACGCGGTCGACGACCGAACTGGCGTGGAGGGACCAGGCGGCCCCGAAGCGAGGCAGCGACCGCAGCCGCGCCCAGTGGCGCAGGCACGAGGCCAGCTCGGGGTCTTCGAACGACAGCGTCACATTTTCCAGCACGCAGCCAGTGAGGTCGGTGAGCTGGTCCCCGCTCAAATGCTGGTGCAGGTTGCGCTCGACGACGACGCGCACCAACTGCTCGAGGGCGAGGTCGAGGTAGAGCAGCGCCCGCAGCGCCTGGCCCTCATGGAGCAGCCGCGACAGCCGGCGGCGGACTTCGGTGATTTGTTCGACGAGCGACGCGAGGGCGTCTGGCGGATCGTTGCGGCGGCTCCAAACCTCCCGCAGCCGGGACTGCGTGTCGGGGTCCAGCGAATTCCACGCGGTGTTCATCGCAGTCTCGAGATCGGTCCCGGAGTGCACCGCTTTGAGAACCTTCAGGAAGTTCTCGAAGTCGTGGATCAAGGCGTCCTTGAGGTGGGGAACGAAATCGGGATTGGTCCGGATCGGGCGTTCGAAGCTCTCGAGCCGTTCGCGGGTCACGCCGCCTTCGCGCAGGGTTTGATAGAACCGGTCCAGGTTGCCGTTGCTGCGGAGAAATTCCAGGTTGGCCTCGCAGATGACGATGTCGTCGGGGGTGGTGTTGTTGTGAAGTTTCTGGTGCCATTCTTCCGTGAAATGCCCGGACACCTCCTTGACATGGTGGCGATGCATGATCTGCAGGATCTCATCGCGGATGCGCTGGCCGTCGCCGCCGCGGCCGACGGTGGCGAGCATGAGGCGGACCAGGGGCCGGCCGTCTGGCTGGGTGCGGTAGCAATCGGCCAGCTTATGCGTGAGGCGCTCCTGGGCGTGGGCGAGTTCGCGGGGTTTGGTGTTGTAGTTGCGCTGCCAGGTCAACTGCCGGATGCCGGAAAACCGCAGCCAAACGTACAACAGCGCCAGGCCGTCGTTGTTGCCCTGCACCTGGTCGAGCAGGTCGTAGCACAGGTTGAACCGGTGCATCAGCGTCCAGGATCCCGGCCCCGTTTCCGCCTGGATGATCCGGCCCGACAACTCGGCCTGTTCGCCGGCCTGGAACAGCGGCGCGGCCTGCGGCGGCGTGTGGATCGGGACGTAGAAGTTGCCGCCGCGCTGCTTGAGCCAGCGCCCGTCCGGGCCCTGCTTCAGGACGAATTGAATCCCCAGCGGCGCCTCGCCCTCCGGGAACTCAAGGGCCAGCCGGCGGGCGCCGTTGGCTTCCGCGAACGGGGTCTGCGCGGTGTGGCCCTGCCAGAGCAGGGTGCCGGGCGGCCGCAGGGATTCGGGAGGCAGCAGCCATTCGTGCGGCGAGCGCCGCGCCATGCCCCAGTGCAAAGCCAGCGGTTCGGGCATGTCGGAATAGAACAGCACCCGACAGCGGCCGTCGGCCTTCACCACCGCCACGGCAAGCCCGCCCGCCCCCTCCGCCTCGAACACGCGATGGAACAGCACTTCCGCGCCGCCGATCTCCGTCTCGAGCAGCCCGGTCGGGCCAGGCCCGGGTGGCGCCGGGGCGGCCACCGCGATCTGGTAATTGCGGCGGCCGTTGTTGTCCCAGTTTCCCTCGTCCGGGAAGAAGAGGACAAATTCCAGGGCGGCGCCCTCGGCGCCCGGAGCCAGCGCGATGGCGATGCGGCCCTCGCCGTTCTGCTTTTTGAAGGAAGTTTGCATCGCATTGGCGCCGGCGGCGGTGGTGCCTTCCGGCCACAGCGCGGCGGGAAGGGCCTGCCAGTCCGGCTGGTTCCCGCGCCGCAGGCCCCAGTGGAGCACACATTTCCTGGGCGTCTGCGCGCGCAGCGACAACTCAATCCGACGTTCGTCGCCGCGTTTCTCGACCAGCAGCACCACTCCGCTGCGGGTCGTGATGCGTTCGGTCGCGGCGGGCTCGGGAACGGGTTTGGCTTTGGTGTGAGGCATAGCGCTTCAGATGCGGTTCTCAAAAAATAACGCCCCGAGAGGGGGCAACGTCAAGTTGAGGGACCAGGGCCGGGAATGCCAGCGATGGGATTCCGCCTGGACGGCTCCCTGGTTTCCCTGGCCGCTGCCGCCGTAGGCTTCGGCGTCGCTGTTGAGCAATTCCTTCCACAGCCCTCCGCGCGGCACGCCGACCCGGTAATTACGGCGGGTGACGGGGGTAAAATTGCACACCGCCAGCACCAGGTCGGAGCGCGTGCGCGCTTTCCGGATGAACGACAGGGTCGTGTTTTTCGCATCCTGATAGTCCATCCACTCGAAGCCCTCGCCGCTGAAATCCAATTCATGGAGCGCGGGCGACGATCGGTACACCTGGTTCAGGTCCGTCACCCACTTCTGCACGCCGGCGTGAAACCGGTCGCCCAGCGCGTGCCATTCGATGCTCGACTCGTGGTTCCACTCGGGCCACTGGGCAATTTCGCCGCCCATGAACAGCAGCTTCTTGCCGGGCTGGGCGTACATGTAGCCGTAGAGCAGCCGCAGATTGGCGTAGCGCTGCCATTCGTCGCCGGTCATCCGGCCGAACAACGAGCCTTTGCCGTGCACCACTTCGTCGTGCGAAAGCGGCAACACGTAATTCTCGCTGAACGCGTAAACCAGGCGGAAAGCCAGCTCGCCGTGATGGTGTTTGCGGTGGATGGGGTTGCGCTTGAGGTAGCGCAGCGTGTCGTGCATCCAGCCCATGTCCCACTTCATCCCGAAGCCCAGCCCGCCCGCGTCGACCGGCCGCGAGACTTTCGGCCAGGCGGTCGATTCCTCGGCGACCGTCACCACGTCGGGGTAATTGCGGTACACCTCGACGTTGAGCCGGCGCAAGAACTCGATCGCCTCAAGATTCTCGCGTCCGCCATGGCGATTGGGGATCCATCCGCCCGGCTTGCGCGAATAGTCCAGGTAAAGCATCGACGCCACCCCGTCCACCCGCAACCCGTCCAGGTGGTACTTGTCGAGCCAGAACAAGGCGCTGCTGGTGAGGAAACTCCGCACTTCGTTCCGGCCGTAGTTGAAGATGGCGCTTTTCCAATCGGGATGAAAGCCCTGGCGCGGGTCGGCGTGTTCGAACAGGTGCGTGCCGTCGAAACAGGCCAGCCCGAAAGCGTCGGCCGGAAAATGCGACGGCACCCAGTCGAGGATGACGCCGATTCCCTGCCGGTGGAGGTAGTCGACGAAAAACATGAAGTCCTGCGGGGTGCCGTAGCGGCTGGTAGGCGCGAAGAAACCGGTCGGCTGGTATCCCCACGAACCGTAGAACGGGTGCTCGAGCACCGGTAGCAGTTCGATATGCGTGAATCCCGTCTGCCGGACGTAGTCGGCCAGGCGCGGAGCCAGCTCGCGATAAGTGAGCCAGCGGTTGCCCTCCTCCGGCACGCGGCGCCACGACCCCAGGTGCACCTCGTAAATCGCCATCGGCCCATCCCACGCGTTGTGCCGCCGCCGATCCCGCATCCAGTCTCCGTCGCCCCACTCGAACCCGAGGTCGCACACGACCGAGGCGGTCTGGGGCGGCACCTCGTTCCCGAAAGCGAACGGGTCGGCTTTGTCGCCGAATTGACCGTTATGACGCGAAACCACGTGGTATTTATAGCGGGTTCCCGGGCCAACCCGCGGAATGAAGCCCGCCCAAATGCCGGATTCGCGCACGTTCCACAGGGCGTGAGCGGCGTCGTCCCAACCGTTGAAATCCCCGATCACCTGCACGCGTTCGGCGTTAGGCGCCCAGACGGAGAAGCAAACTCCCGGCTCTCCCTTCATCGTCGCCGGGTGCGCGCCGAATTTTTCGTAGGCGCGAAAGTGGCGGCCCTGGAGGAAATCGGTGATATCCACGTCTGTCAGGAGGGTGATACGTTCCACCGCCGGGACGGAGGCGGCGGTAGCCCGGGCCGAATCGCGGTCGTGAGCCGCGGCCGGCTGGCTGGCTTCGCGGATTCCGGTCTCGAGGTTGGCGGAAGAGCTCATGACCAGTAACACTGCTCAGTTTTTTCGGCGATCGCGTCCCAACTGAAGACGGTTTCCGCCGCGCGCCGCCCGTTGGCGCCCATCCACCGCCCCCATTCGAAGTTGGTGAACAGCGTCCCCAGGCCCCACCCCACCGACTCCGGCGTGGGGGAGATCTTCAAGCCGGTCACGTTGTGCCAGATGAACTCGTCAGGCCCACCGTTCCGGGAGGCGACGACCGGTTTGCCGGCTGCCCACCCTTCGAGCGCGGAGATGCCGAACGGCTCGTTACGGCTGGGCAGGCACACGGCGTCGCAAGCCTTGTAAAGCGCGGGGAGATCCCCGCCGTTCCGGTAGCCCAGGAACCGCGTCGCATGGGCCACGCGAAGCTGGTGGGCGCGCCGTTCCAGGTCCCCCCGCATGTGCCCGTCGCCGGCAAATACAAATTTAGCATTGGGATAATAGCGCAGCAGCCCGGGCACGGCTTCGAGGAGCAGGTCGGGGCCTTTTTGGAGCGACAGACGCCCGCTGAACAGCACCGTCGGGTCCAGCGGACCGATCCCGTAGGATCGCTTTACCGCTCCGGGATCAAGATAGCCGTCGAACTTGTGGGCAGGCACGCCGTTGTGGATGGCCCAGCATTTCGAGTCGGGCAGGTTGTACATCCAGGCCAGTTCGCGCCTCAGGGCGCAGCTCACGGCGATGACACGGTCCGCGCAGTAGGTCCCGTGCCGCTCGTGATCGCGGATGCGGGCCGAGATGCCGCCCCAGAAATTATTCCCGCACCGGCCGTACTCGGTGGAGTGCATCGTCAAAATCGCGCGATGCAGGGGGCGGGCCTGTTTGACCCAAACCATGGCGTTGGCCGCCAGCCAGTCGTGCGCGTGGACCACGTCGAAACCGCCGATGTAATTCTCCGTTTGAATAAAATGCCAGACGAACGAGCGGCACATCTCCTGGACTTCGTCCACGAGCCCGCGGACCAGGTTGTGGGGACACCAGTGATACCACACGCCGTCGATCCGGCCGACGCCGCCCGTACCGTAGCCGGGGCGGGTAAACACGTGCAGTTCATGCCCGCGGCGTTCCAAGGCCGCGGCCAGTTCCGTCACGTGCGCCGCGATGCCACCGATCGCGTGCGAGTGCAGTGTTTCCCAGGAAAACATGGCGATGCGCATAAGCCCAGCTCTTCAGTGTTCGATTGTTTGTCTTCACGGCCGCTGCCAGCGTGGCCAATTCCCTTCGCCCGGTGCGCCGGAGACCGTTCGGGGGCGCCTTGGACTTCTGAGGTGTCCGTGAAGGAAACTGTGGCCGACCGTGCCGCTGATCCTTGATCGCCGGGGCCGGGTCAGCAATGGGGCAAACACCTGCCTTCCGGCTTCGGGGCTTTGATCAACTTGAGCTTCGCGCAAAAGACATAGTAGAGGACGGGCAGCATGACCAGAGTCAGCACCGTAGCCAGCAGCAGACCGAAGATGTGGACCGCCGTGAGCGGATGCCACAGCGCTCCGCCGGTGAGAAACAACGGGATCAAACCGCCCACGGTCGCCAGGACTGTCACGAGCACGGGCCGCAGGCGCGCGAGCCCGGCCTGCACGAGGGCCTGCTCCAACGGCATGCCGGACGCCCGCGCCTGCTCGATGAAATCGCTCAGGACGATAATGTGGCTGACGACCACGCCGGCGAGGCTGACGATTCCCAGCAGCGCCGTGAAGCCCAGAGGCGACCCCGACAGCGCGAGGCCCGCCAGGGCGCCGATCACGCCGAGCGGCACGGTCAGCATCACCACGACGGATTTCACCACCGAATTGAATTGCAGGACCATCGCCAGGGTAATCAGCGCCAGCGACACCTTGAGCACCAACCCCATCTCCGCGCGGTTCTGCCGTAACTCAAGGTCCTCGCCGGCGAGGCTCAGCCGGTACCCGGCCGGCAGCTCGAGCGCCTTGAGCCCGGCGCGGGCGCGGTCGAGCACGCGCGACGGCAGCTCGCCAAAGGGCGCGTAAGCCTTGACCGTGACCGTCCGCAACTGGTTGAAGTGAGGGATGGTGACGAATTCCGGCTGGACCTTCAGGGCCGCGAAACTGTCGAGCGGGACCCCGGATCGCCCCAGGGTCTGGACATAAAGCGCGCGGATTTTTTCGGCCTCGCTCCGGTCCTCGACGCGGAGGCGGATCACGACGGGGATGAGGCGGTCCCCGTCCCGCAGTTCGGTCACCTTGATGCCGGCGAAGGCCGCCTGGGCGATGAGGCCGATTTGCCGGTTGCCGATGCCCAACGAATTTGCGCGGTCCTGGTCGATATCGATTCTGAGGTTGGGCATGCGCAGGCCGAGGTCGTCGTGGACCTGGTAGCCGCCGGCCGCGCGGAGCGTCGCCGCCACCCCGGCGGAAAGCCGGCCCAACGTGTCCAGGTCCTCGCCGCTGAGGCGGATTTGGATCGGCTCCTCCACCGGCGGACCCTGCTCGAGCTGTTTGACGACGCAGCGAGCGCCCGGGATTTGGCGGTCCAGTTCCGACCGCAGTTTCACGATCAACCGCGGGACGTCCGCTTCCCCGCGCGTATTGATGAGGATCTGCGCGAGGTAGTCCGCCGGTTCCCGGGGAGCGACGTTGTAGTAGAAGCGGGGCGCGGTCCCGCCGGTGAACACGGCGGCGCTGGCGACTTCGGCGTGCGTCTTGAGCAGCGTGGTGACGCGGTCGACGGTTTGGCGCATGCTGGTCAGCGAGTCGGTCGCCGGCACTTCGATGTCCACCAGCAACTGATTGCGCTCGGCGGGGGGGAAGAACTGGGTGCCGAGCAGGGGGACCAGGGCGAAGCTTAGGGCCAGCAGCGTGTAGCCGGTCGCGAGCACGAGCCCGGGGCGTCTGAGGGCGGATTCGAGCGCTTTCCGGTAGCGCGGCAGCAAGGCCTGCAGCAACTGGTCCACGAGCCGGAACAGGAAGAACGACCGCAACTCGGCCCCTTCGTCCAGGCCCTTTTGGCCGCGCAACACGTAATAGCCGACCAGGGGTGTGAAAGTGACCGAGACCAGCAGCGCGGAGGCCAGCGCCAGCGTGACGACGATCGGCAGCCCCGAAATGAACGCGCCCTTGTCGCCCGGAAGCAACAACAGCGGCAGAAAAGCCACGATATTGATCAACGTGCCGAAGACCATGGGATGGCGCAGCCGGAAGGGCCCCAGCCACGCCGCGCGCAGGCGCGGCTCGCCCGAATGCAGCGCCCGGTTGATGCCGTCAGACGCCACGACCGGGACATCCACCAGCATGCCCAGGGCGATGATCAGGGCGGCGATCGAGATCTGGTGCAGGGGGATCCGGAGCAGGTACATGCCCACCAGCGTCAGGGCGACGGTCAGAGGGATGGCCGTCGCCACCACCAGCGCCGAGCGCCAATCCATCAGAAACAACGCGACCACGATCACAATGAGCACCGCTTCGAGAAAGCAGCGCGCGAAATGATGGATGCGCGCCGCGACCGCCGCCGGCTGGTCTGACAGCGTCTGGATCCGCATCCCTTCCGGCAGCCGCGGTTTCAGGCTGTCGACCAGCCGCCGCACTTCCTCGTTGAACCGGCTGATGATCTTCCCGTCCTTCATTTCCACCGCCACCATCACGGCGCGCCGCTCGGTCAGCGGGGCGCCCGCGCTGTCGCGCTCGAGCACGTCGACTTTGTAGGGAATGGGCGACTCGTACATGTGCCGCACTTCAAAGAGGTCGCGCAAATACACCGGCGCGCCGCCGCGGCCGACGCCGACGACGGTGCCGAGCAGCTCCTCGTCATGGCCGGCCGGATACTCGCCGGAGATCTGGACCGGGAAGTTCCGGCCTTCGGTGCGCATCGTCCCGCCCGGGATCACAGCGTTGCGCGCGGCGATGGCTTCAATGACCGATTCCGGCGTCAAGCCGTAGCCGGTGACGTTGGCGTCTGAAAAGAGCAGGTAAACCGTTTCCTGAACGATGCCAATTTTGGTGACTTTGCCGACGCTCTCGAGCTGTTTGAGCGCATCCTCGAACTGCCGCGCCTGCCGCTCCAGGTCCCGGTAGCTGTACCGCGGCGGCGCGTGCGATCGCACCCGGGGCAGCGGGTCCTCGTCCCCCAGCAGCAAAATCGGCGTGGTGAAATCCGGGTGCCACAACTCCTTGTCCGACCCGACCGCCTGCCGCACGAAACGGGCGGTGAATTGTTCCAGCTCCTGCCGGCTGGCGGAGGTCGCCAGGTCGGCCAGGATGAACGACTGGCCCTGCCGGGTTTGCACCGCATCCGCCAGGCGGCTGGCCCGAACCTCGGTCTCAAACCGGCGGCGGATGACCTCGCGATAGCTCTGCGCGACTCCCGGCGGGAAAAAGGCGATCACCGCGGCCCGGTTCGTGGTGGGAGCGTGGCCGGGCAGGTCGGCCAACTGGTCCCGGATCAATTGCGCTCGGGCGACGCACTCGGCCTCGGTGATCGGCGGGCTGGTCAGCGCGAACAACAGAGTGACGGTGTTGCCGAAATCAGTGTTGAGGAACGGCGCCCGCGCTCCCTGGGGCAGCGCAACCTCCGCCAGTTTCGCCCGCATTTTGTCCCACTCCTGGCTGATATAGGCCTCCGAGCCGGGCGTGAGTTTGATGGTAAGCGTCGAAACCCCCGGTCGTGACTGGGACTTGATCTCCTCGACCGACTGCATCTCCGAGACTTTCCGTTCGATGGGTTTGGTGAGCAGTTCCTCGACTTTCGACGCGGTGGCGCCAGGAAAAACCGTCACGAGCATCGCGGTCCGGTGGGGGATCGTGGGGTCTTCCTGCTGGGCCAACCGCCCATACACCAGCGCGCCCCAGATCAACACCCCGGCCAGCGCCAGCCAGCTCACCTCGCGGTGCTCGACAAAGAACCGCGCCAGGCCGCCCGGCTCGCGGGTAGTGGGGAGCGGGCTAGCCGTGCCGGGCGGCGTTTCTGTATTTGGAGCCGTGGGCGTCATGGCGCGCTATTCCCCGCCGGAAGGCCCGGCAGCACCCGGACTGCCGCCCCGTCATACAGGAAGCTGGCGCCCGCGGTCACGACTTCCTCCCCGGCTTCGAGCCCGTCCGTGACAATGATTGAGCTGTTGAGGATATCGCCGGTCTTCACCGCCCGGCGCAAAGCCTTGCCGTCCCGCACCACGAACACCGCCAGGGCGGACGAGTCCGGCCCGCCGCTCCGCTCCGGGGCGGAACCGGTCACCAGCGCCGACAAAGGCACGCTGACCGAACCGGGTCGAAAACGCGCCACGTCCCCGACCCTGACCGTCGCGGTCATGCCGGAACGGATTTCGCCCTTGGGATTCGGCACTTTGATCACCACCCGAAACAGGCGGCCGTCCTGGCTGGCCGCGACCCCGACTTCCGTGACGGTGCCGGTGAAAGGCGGGTGCCCTTCGAGCGCGGAAATCTCCACCTCCAACTGCTTGCCGGGTGAGAAATAATTGATCAGCCGGTCGGGCACTCCCAGCTCGACCGACATCGTGCTGAAATCGGCGAACCGCAGCACCCTCTGGCCGGCACTCACCGTCACCCCGGGGTTGACGTAACGGGCCAGAACCACGCCGTCGATGGGCGCCCGCAGCCGCGAGTCCTGCAGGTTCTGCCGCGCCTGGTCCAGGTGCGCGCGGGCCGTCAGCCACTTCGCCTCCGCCACATCCATTTCCTGCTGCGAGATGGCTTCGTCCTTTTTTAGCTTGAGCAACCGGTCCCGCACTTTGGTGTTCAGCTCCGCCTCGGCCTGCGCGGAGTTCAGGGCGTTGGTGAAGTCCGATTGTTTCAGCCCCGCCAGCAGATCGCCCGCCTTGACCGGCGTGCCTTCGTTCCAGTTGGTGCCCAGCCCCTGGCCTATCAACTCAACTATGCCGGGAACCTTGAAACTCAGATCGGTTTCGTTTTCTCCGCGGACGATCGCGATATAGCCGGGTTCAGCCACGGACCGGAGCCGTTCCATGGCCTGGGCTTTCACGGTCAGGACAGCCATTGGGGTCGGTTCCGGCGCGGGCTTCCGGCCGCAGCCGGCCACGGCCGACACCATCACCAGCATCCAGGCCAGTCGCGAGTGGAGGATCGCTCTCATGGCTGTTTCGCGCCTCTGAACCGCTTTATAAAATCCCGGACCCGGACCACATCGCGCACCGCTGCCCAGCATCGGCCGCAAGCGCCATCGCTAATGGTCCAGGCCGGCCACCGGTTGCGGATGGCCTTGACGATTTGCCGGCGCATGTTGGCCGGCTCCGCTTTGATGTGGACCTCCAGCCGGGGCCGCGAAAAGGCCTTCTCGCACAGCGGGCAAATCCGGCAGGCTTTTCCCGGCTGAACGTTGGTCCGTTTGCTTATTTCTTTTTTCACCTGCCGCGACCTTAGCCCCGGAAGAAGCCGCTGGATAATACCATGTTGGTTCGCCTATGATACTCTCCAGGTATCGCCCTATGGAACTGCGTCATCTGCGCTACTTTGTCGCGGTAGCGGAAGAGTTGAACGTGCGTCGCGCGGCCGAGCGCCTGCATGTCTCCCAACCCCCGTTAACCCGCCAGATCCACGACCTCGAGGAGGAAGTCGGAGCCCAATTGTTCGTGCGCGGCCACGACGGCATGCAACTGACCGAGGCCGGCCGTTTTTTTCTCCGCGAAGCGCACCAGATCCTTTCCCAGAGCCAGCGGGCGGTTCAGCTCGCCCGGGCCGCCGACCGCGGCGAAGCCGGCCACCTTAACCTGGCTTATACCGCGGCTTTTTATGATCCCGTTTTCGCGCGCGCGATCCGCGTCTTTCGCCGGCGCTTCCCCGCGGTGGTATTGAACCTCCGCGAATTGCTCACCTACCAGCAGATTCCCGAGCTGCTGGAGAAGCGGCTCGACCTGGGCTATGTCGGGCTGCGGTTCGTCGAGCTGGAACAAGAGCTGGTCTTCGAATGTGTGCGCCGTGGAGTTTTGTGGGTGGCGTTGCCGCCGGACCATCCGCTGGCCAAACGGCGCCGCGTGCCGTTGCGAGCGCTGGCGAAGGAGCCTTTCGTCGGCCCGCCCCGGACCGCGCCCGCCTACTGCGACGCGCTGCTGAACTTTTGCCGCTCGGCCGGTTTCGTGCCGGAAATCGTCCAGGAGGGCAACAATGCCCAGTGCATTCTCGAACTGGTGTCCGCCGGCGTCGGGGTGAGCCTGGTGCCCGATACCTTCAGGCACTTGCTTTCGACCGAAGTCGAATTCCGTGAGCTGGCTCCGGCTGCGCCGCCCCTTGAGTTTCACATCGCCTGGCGCCGGGATTCGCAGTCGCACCCCCTCCACTCATTCCTCAAGACTTTGCGGGAACAATTGAGCGGCGCACCGGCCTGAACGGTAACCTCGCAGCTATTCGCCTCGCTCGGAGATGCTGCGTTAATCACGGGGCCGCTCTCCATGCGCCGTAACGCACAAGAGAGATAGGGCCTCCTCTCCCCAGCCCTCTCCTCCGATGGAGGAGAGGGAGAAAGAACCCGCGGCGCCGCAAGTACTAGCGGCCATGCCGGATCCCCCTCTCCGCCTCCGGGGGAGAGGGGACAGGGAGAGAGGTGGCACTAGGCTCGCGGAAGGTTCATGGTCCCAATGCAGGCGCCAAGGCGAATCAAGGCTACCCCCGGGAGGGCTGCAGAGGTGGGCGCTGGTCGATCCTGAATTCGCAGGCCGATTCTAATGGCTTGACTAATCCCAGCGCGGGCTCTAGAGTGCAAAACAATCAGCCCAATACAGCTCGAGCCAGTCGTGCCGATGAAGCGAATTCACGCATTTGCGCAAAAGGGGGGCGGCATCTGCTTTGGGCTTTTGGGTCTGAGTTCTGTACAACCACGGAAAGCAAACAACGTTAGGAGCCTACCATGCGAAAAGCCATAACCACAATCATAGCTACACTTGCGCTGGGGGTCTTGTCGCCCGGAATCCTCCGGGCCGGCTCGATCACCTGCGACTTCACAACTGACCCCACGGCCGCCGGGTTCACAATCACCGGAACCTTCGCCAGTTGGCAAAACACCGGCGGCAACCCCGGCGGGTTTATTCAACTGACCGACTTCTTCCAACAAGAGGAGCGAGGAGCAATCCTGTTGCCTGATTTCGACGCTGGCAAGCCGATTAAGTCCTTCACGGTTTCCATGGACGTCAGGATCGGTGCCGGAACGGATCTGCCCGGCGAAGGCTGGAGCATCAACTTCGTGCCGGCGAACGCCCAAGTGGTTGTGAATGGCGCCGACGGCCCCGGTTGGGCCAGCGACTTCACGCCCACCGCCAACCTGCCGGAGCGCGGCAGCGCCGAAGGTCTGGGGGTTTACGCGCTCACGTACGACCACGGCGGCGGCGACATCCTGGGCTTCAATGCCCGTTACAACCAGACCGAATTCGTGGTGGGCGGCTGGACGCTGCCGCCAAGCGGGCCGAAGCACCTGAACGGCCTTTGCGGTGACATCTACTCCCTGCAAACGGGGACGAATTACCCGCCGTTTGACCCGACCACACTTTGCTGGACCAACTTCACGATGGTGATGCACGAAGGCGGCACGCTGGACATCATCTGGAAAGGCTCGACTGTCGTTTCCGGCTTTCAAACGCCGTGGACGCCGCAACCGGGGCGCTGGATCCTGGCGGCGCGCTCCAGCGCGGTCGGCAGCGAGGTCCATCAGTTCGACAATATCGTCATCACCACCGCAGCAGCGGACAAACCGCAACTGGCCAACTTTTTTGGTTACGCAGGCGGCTTTGCTTACACGATCGCGGACATGCCAGGCGCAGTGCTGGATCCGGCCTCGATTCGCCTGACGCTGGACGGGGCGGCCGTGACCGCCTCCTCGGTGAACAAAGCGAGCACTAACACTACTATCGTTTACACGAGCCTGTTAACGACGGGGAGCCACACCGCGACGATCGCTTACAGCAGCACCTCCGGGGCGGCGGGCACGGGCACTAACACCTTCTCCGTGGGTGCCTATACGACCATACCGTCCAGCTACGCCGTCACCGGAGTTAATACCTCCCAGCGCGGCTTCCGAATCCGACCCTACCAGACCATCGCCGCCCAGCCCAACACCATCGCCTGGACCGAAGCGCAGTTGGCCGGCCTCTACGGCGCGAACATCGCCGACATGACCGGCGCCGATGCGCAAGGGTTTTACGTCAACAGCGGCGTCGTCAATTACGATATCGACCCGGCCGGCGTGAACGGTCATTTCAATGCCCCGCAACAAACGGACGTCTTTCCGCCGGGCATCCCCAACATGTTGGGTCTGACGGGCAATCTCTCCGAAGAGATGATCACCTGGCTGTATTTCCCGGCCGCCGGCGCTTACCTGATGGGCGTCAACAGCGATGACGGCTTCAAAGTCAGCACCTCCGCGGTCGACGTGCGGGATCCGAACGGGCTGATCCTGGGCGAATTTAACGGCGGGCGCGGTGCGTCGGATACGATGTTCACGTTCGCCATTCAGCAGGCCGGCTATTACCCGTTCCGGCTGATTTGGGAGAACGGCAGCGGCGAACTGGGCGCCGGCAACGCCGCGAACGTTGAGTGGTTCACCCAGTTGCCCGATGGTTCACTGGCGCTGGTTAATGACCCCGCCAATGCGCAAGCCGTCAAGGCTTACAGCTCCGGCCCACTTGGCCTGCCTTTCGTGCAGTCCTTCACCAGCGGTTTTGTTGGCTTCACCTATAGACTGGTCGACGGCACGACCGCGGTGGCTGACGGCACGATCCAGACGAAGCTCAACGGCCAGACTGTTGTCCCGACGGTCACTCACAGCGGCGGGATCGCGACCGTCACCTACGCCCAGGCCCAGCCGTTGCCGAGTCCCTCTCAGAATACGGTAGTTTTGTCGTTCGCCGACAATGGGACGACGCCGGTCACCCAAACGGTCACCAACACGTTCGCCGTTTCTGGGGCGATCATCCCGCCCGGCATCGCCCTCACCACCGGCGTGGATACCACGAAACCTGGCTTCGCCGCCCGGCCCTATCAGACAGCCGCCGCCGAACCCAACAGCGTTTGGTGGATGGAACAGCAATTGGCAGGACTCGAAGGAGCAAACACTGCGGACCTCGCTCTCGCCACTGACGGCTGGTTCACCAACGGCACTGTGGTGAATTACGACGCCACCGCGGACGCGAACGGTCATTTCAACTCGCCAACTTACATAGACCAGACGTTCCCCGGACAGGCGAGCGGATCGACCGCCTTCGACAATGCTTCGATGGAAATCCTGGCGTGGGTGAATTTCCCGGCGCCGGGCAGCTACAGCATGGGCGTCAATAGCGACGACGGCTTCAAACTCAGCCTCGGAGCGAACCCGCGCGATCAATTCGCGCCGATCCTGGGCCTCTATGATGGCGGTCGCGGCGCCAGCGACACCATCTTCCAGTTCTACATCCCGACGGCGGGTTACTACCCGATGCGCCTGATCTGGGAAAACGGCAATGGCGGCTGCAACCTCGAGTGGTTTTCCGTGCAGCCGGACGGGACCCCGATATTGGTCAACGACACCGTTGCCGGCGCCTTGCAGGCCTTCGCCAGCGGACCGCTGGCCACGCCCGCCTACGTCTCCCTCCTCAACCCGTATGTCAACGAGCTGAATACCGATCCTCTCACCTCGTTCTACGTCCAGTTCACGGACGGGTCGACCCAGGTTGATTCCTCCTCCGTCGCGGCGACGATCAACGGTGCGGCGGTCTCGGGGCTCCAGGTCAACAAAGTCGGCGGCATTACCACGGCCCAGGCGCCGATGCCGTTCATGCACTCGGGCTCGACCAACACCGCTACGCTGACCTATAAGGAAGTCGGCGCGACCACCCCGATCACGCACACATGGCAATTCGTGATGGCGACGTTCCAGACTCTGCCGGTCAGCGGGGTCACGCCCATCGGCAGCGGCATTGCGTCCAAGCCCGGGTTCAAAGTCAAAGTGGCTCAGTTGCCGATCGGCTTCAACAATACGGAGCTAAATCCCTCGGCCGAGGCGATCGAACAGGTCCTGGCGGGCTTGTGGGGAACAAACCAAGCCTTGGCCAGCTCGAATGTGGCCGACTTGACCCTGTTCACCGACAACGGCTATTACGACCTTACCGGTGTAATCAACATCAGCGGCAACAACGCTGGCGCCGAGCTGGGAAACTTTACCACTGCGAACGGCTACACGGATGCCGCTAACCCGGGGATCCCCGGCACCACGGGATATAATGACCAGTTCGCCGGCGAGTTCATCACCTATATCGAATTCCCGCAGGCGGGCTATTACCGGATGGGAGTCGCGAGCGACGACTGCTTCCGGGTGTATCCGACCGACCAACGGCCGGCGTTCCTGGGCGCGACGCTCT
The DNA here is from genome assembly GCA_036524155.1 of Verrucomicrobiia bacterium. GTDB lineage: Bacteria > Verrucomicrobiota > Verrucomicrobiia > Limisphaerales > UBA8199 > DATDCV01. The sequence goes on along the minus strand of DATDCV010000592.1, from coordinate 18,761 downwards.
ACGTTACGCAGCCGGCGGCAATCGCCGGGCAGATACTTCCAGGCGACCCGGCTTGGGGCGCCGGCGGCTGGGGAGGCTCGACGCCGATCTGGCCGATTCCGGCGATGACGGCCAAAGTAGTATTGGCTAACCCGAACACCGGCGGCGGGCCCCCGCCGGTTGCGTTGAACAATGCGGCGGACATTGCCGGCAACATTTGCCTGATTGATCGCGGTGCTAATGAGTTCGGGGTCAAGGCCGTGGACGCCCAACTATCCGGCGCGATCGCCTGCATCATTGTGAACAATCGCCTGGACTTCCCCATCAGCATGGGCTCTGGCGCCTATGGGACGCAAGCTACCATCCCTGTGATGATGATTCATCAGAATGATGGCGCGATTCTCAAGGCCCACCTGTCCGACCCGGGCGGCGTTTGGGTGACGGTTGGTTGGGATCCGGAGATGGTCCTGGGCGAATACGACGTTCAAGGCGGACGCGGCACAGCCGACTCGTGGTTCCTGTTCGGCGTCGCGCAGGCCGGTGTCTATCCGTTCCGGCTCGCCTACAACCAGGGCGGTGGCGGCTATAGCTGCGAGTGGTTTACGGTGGACCAGAACGGCAACCGCACGCTGGTCAACGACGTCGCCAAAGGCGGCCTCAAGGCCTACCGCGAGCGGATTCCTCCGGCCACGGCTCCCGCGTTGAGCATCAGCCGGCCTGGCGGCGTGGTGACGATCACCTACGAGGGCACGCTCCAATCCGCATCGAGTCCGGCCGGCCCGTGGTCTCTCGTGACCGGGGCCTCGAGCCCGTACACGCCGCCGACGACTGGCGCCGCGACGTTCTTCAGATCCTTCCGCTAAACCGATTAGCTGGACTTTCAACCACACAGGGCCGGGCGCAAGCCCGGCCCTGCTTGTTTACACATCAGCCCTGCAAAAGAGCCCTAACGTGGCATAGCGACCAACCCGGTACAGATTGTAGGCGCCGACGCAAGGAGAATCGGAGCTGCTGCTGAAGTGGCAAGCGACCCGCGACCGGTAGGGACGCGTTCCACCGCGTCCCAAACTCGCTGAAAGCCAACCGAAAGAACGGGGACGCGGTGGAACGCGTCCCTACCGGTCGTTGGCAGGCGAAACGCTGGCAGACCCGGTTGTTTTCGCCTCCCAATGAACGGTACCAGGTCGGAGCGCCGACTTGCAGTCGGCTTACACCGTGGTCAAATAGTGGATGCGCTATCATGGTCGCGTTCTAAGCCGACTGCAAGTCGGCGCTCCGGTCCTCACCATCCGGCCAGGCACAGGTACTGGGCTGCTAATGAGAGGCACCGGTTCATTGGCGCCATGCCGCTGCTTTTTGCGGATCGAAATCTCCTTACGTCGGCGCCTACAGTCGCTATACTGTTCGGGCTACGGCTGAGGCAGCTTCAACTCATATACCATGGAGTTGCCGAGCGGATCGTAGATCTCAAAGTGGGGCTTGTTATTGTTGTCCACGTAAAGTTTGATGGCGTCCCGCCCCCACTTGTTCTTGAGGAACAAACCCGTGTCGTCGTAAGCCTCGCGGTCTTTTGTTCCTCGCCGGACTCCGAAAAATGCCCGGCGCGTGCCGATTTTGCCCTCCTGCAGCGATTTTAGTTTCAGGGCTTCCCGTTCCTCACCCTTGAGTTTGTCCATCCGAGCGTAAATCGCGTACTCTTCCTTCACCCCCTTCCAATCCGGACGGGCGATCAGCGTCAGCCCATCCTCGATGCTGAGCCCATTCGTGTCCTGGTGTTCCTCGTGGTGGAGGTAAACCACCTGGTCCTGATTGTACTGGTCGAAAGTGAGGCTCACGTCCGCGTCCTGCCCGCCGGGAATGGTCTTCCCGAGGTACACCAGACCGCCCGTCTCCTGCCCTTCCTCGTTGTAAAACATCAGGCCGGAAAACCGGGCCCCGCCCTGCTCGCGGCGCTGGCCTTCGTTGAACCCCGCCGAGTTCGACAGCGCGGCCTTAAGGATGCCGTTCTTTTCACGGATGTTAATCCGCTCAGCGTTCAGCACTTTGAATCGCTGCTGCGGCAACAGCGGGAAGAAGCAATTGATTGCCAGCAGCGCGGTTGCAACAAGCAACACCAGCACGCAGGCCTGGAGGAACCGAATTTGGCGCAGAAGAGTAGTTTCCATATTATGACGCTCGGTCTATTCGATAGACCTCATTGCGTGGCGGCTCTTTCAAACAAATCCGGCGGGCCGGCATCTAACCGCCGGTGGGCGACTTCCACGTCGCCCCAAACCAGGTTCCTCCATTAATTGGGGACGACGTGGAAGTCGTCCCTACCGATTAGGTTGCGGCTTTGCCGCGCTTGGGAGAGTGCGCCTGCCTTCCCCGCCACCGATCTCGTTCCCACGCCACCCGAGCCGTTCCGGCGACGCTGCACGAATTTTGAAGATTCTTTGTTAACCTTTTCCCTTCTTCTGCAGAGAAAGGGGTAAAAGGCCTCGTCGTTCCAGGTTAGGGGCCCGAAAACGTGCTCGCGTCGTGGACCAGCCGGAGCGGTTTGGCCCACAGCAGCGGGATCGAACATCAGCAAACGAAGTCAGGAAAGCCGCACCGCGGCATCCACAAAGAAAGGGAAAGATGAAAACAAAACTACACCTGCTCGCGGCCGGGATGCTCCTGGCCACCGCCGGCACTGGCCTGGGCCAGGCCCCGGTCATCACTGTTCAACCCACCAACTTGACCGTCTGCGTCGGGACGGACGCGCACTTCAACGTGGGGGCGACTGGCGCGGCGCCGCTGGCTTACCAATGGCAGAAAGCGCCCAATTTCTTGGATTTCACCGCTTTCCCTGGGGGTACCACAGAGACGCTGGTCATAACGAACGTGCAACTAGCCGACGTCGCGGATTACCGAGTGATTATCACCAACCTCGAAGGCGCTGTTACTAGCAGCTATCCTCGTCTCTATCTGGCTATGCCACCCTTGATTTCGGCCTCCGGCCAGCCCACAAACTGGCCGGATGGACTACTGGGGGGGAGTGTGGGCAATCGGGTCGTTGCGACCGGCACGCAGCCGCTCACCTACCAGTGGCGGCTAAATGGGTCTTCCATTTCGAGTCAAACTCGATTTTCGATTGTCCTGACCAACCTGCAGACGGCAGACGCGGGCGATTACGACGTGGTCGTGGCCAATATGTGCGGTTCGGTCACCAGCCGCGTCGTTAAGCTGACGGTACATCCCCCACATTTCGAGAGTGTTCTGCAACCGGGCTGGACCAATCAAAACTGTTATTCATGGGCGGTCGCTTGGGGTGACTACAACGGCGATGGCTACCAGGATTTGTTTGTAAGCAATGCGGATCTGTCCGGAGGGGGGCCATCCAGAAGCTTCCTCTACCGAAACAACGGCTTGAACGCCGGCGCGAGACCGTTCACCCAGATGACCACCAACGACGTCGGCGAAGTGGCCGGGGATGTAGCGCTCTGTTACAGCTCGGCATGGATTGATGTCAACAATGATGGGCTGCTTGACTTGTTCGTTGCCCGGTTTCCACTAAATGCATCATCCTCGGTCGCCCCCCGGCTGTATCTGAATCAGGGGAACGGGAAGCTGGTTTCGGTCCCGGCAGGTGCCCTAACGGCACGGACTTTTGGCTGGGGCGGGCCCTGGGGTGATTACGACAACGATGGCTTCCTTGACCATCGCCAGTTGTCGATTCTTATAGCTTCAGGGTGGCCTACCATAAGAACTAACCGGCTGTTGAGGGGAAAGCCGGATTGCATGTTTGAACAAGTGGTGGATTCGCCAGTTGTCACGGCGCAGACCGATAATTCGAACTCGAGCGCGTGGGCCGATTACAACAACGACGGGAACCTGGATCTAATCGACGTAAATCCGAATCGTCTTACATTCTTCTTTCAAAACCAAGGGAATGGGAAATTTGTCCAATTGACGAATGCGGTTACGCCGGCGACGCCGCCTAAACTGAACCCCGCGTGGGGCGACTATGACAATGACGGCGATCTGGACCTGCTGCTTGTTGGCGGGTTTGGAGCCGGTTCGCATCCGTCGTACTTGTTCCGCAACGACTACCCAAATGACTTTGTCCAAGGCTTCGACTTCGGTCCCGGAGGCTATGCCTCGTGGGCCGACTATGACAATGACGGTTGGCTCGACGTAGTGATAGTCTCTGGCCAGAGCATAAGTCTGCCCAACAGTCTTTTCCACAACAACGGAGACGGCACTTTTACCAGTGTTAACGAGATTGTCACAACCGCGGGGTATTGGGTGGTTGGCGCCTGGGGCGATTATGATAACGACGGGGCCATGGACCTCTTCGTGACCAGTGCGAGAGGCGGCAACGTCCTCTTTCACAATCTTGGCAGCAGCAACCACTGGATCAAGTTCAACCTGAAAGGGACGGCCTCCAACGCGGCAGCAATTGGCGCCAAGGTGCGCGTTAGGGCGACGATTCGTGGTCAGACCATCTGGCAGATGCGCGAGATTCAAGGGGCTCCCTGGCCGCAGGATGACCCGCGCCCCAACTTCGGTCTCGGCGACGCCACTACTGCCGAACTGGTTCGCATCGAATGGCCATCGGGGATCATCCAGACGCTAACCAACCTGGCCGCTGACCAAATACTCCCTGTGGTCGAGCACCAGGATTACGGCGGGCCGCCACCAGCCTTCGCAGGCGCGGCGATCGTCACCAACGGAATCCAACTCTCGATCACCGAACCGGACGCCAACACGCGCTACGTCCTCGAAGCCTCCACCAACCTAGCGAGTTGGACTAAGCTATTGGCCCGCACCAGCGCCGGCGGTACGACGCAGTTCACCGACGCCCGAGCCACGAATAACACGAGGCGGTTCTACCGACTTCAGGTGCCGTGACACGTGCGGAGGCAGGTGGCAGAAAGATGGGGGCAGGAACAGGTGTCCTGAATTCTCTTGCCCCCATTCCCATGCCAAAGGCCGGTCTTTTGTTTCCGTGTCATCCGTGCAATCCGTGTCATCCGTGGTGACCTCTGGTCCCTTTACGGGTCCGGAGATCGGATGAAAAAAGCGCGACACACCCGGTTCACACCACTAAACTCGAACGTCCCATGACTGCAGGAACACGAACCTGCCGCCGCTGCGGCGCTGCGCTCAACCCGAGCACCATGCGCGGCCTCTGCCCCGCCTGCCTGCTCGAGACCAGCCTTGGCGTGGCGGACGAGGTGGACACAACCGATCCCGTGGACACCGCCTGGCTGGAACGGAACCAACCGGGAGCCATGAAGCCCGAACCACTCCTGCAAGTCCGGCGCCTGGGCGATTACGAATTGCTCGAAGAGATCGGCCGCGGCGGCATGGGCGTGATCTACCGAGCGCGGCAGGTGAGTCTCGATCGGCTCGTGGCAGTTAAGACGATTCTCACCGGGCCGCTGGCCAGCCGTGACTTTACCCAACGGTTCCAAATCGAGGCGCATGCCGCCGCGGTGTTGGAACATCCCAACATCGTGCCGATTTACGAGGTGGGGAATTACCAGGGCCAGCCCTTCTACAGCATGCGGCTGATTGCGGGTCGCAACCTGGCGCAGGAACTCAAGGCGACCGGCCCGATGCCGCCGCGTCGGGCCGCTGAGCTCGTCGTCACGGTCGCTTGGGCCGTTCACTACGCCCATGAACGCGGCGTGCTGCACCGCGATCTCAAACCGGCCAACATCTTGCTCGACCCGGAGGGAAACCCGCACGTGACGGACTTCGGCCTAGCCAAGCTGCTGGAGAAAGAGGAGGGGCTAACCCTCACCCAGGGTGCGCTGGGGACGCCCAACTATATGGCCCCAGAGGTGGCTGGAGCGGGCACACATCTGAGCACTATTGCGGTGGACGTTTACGGCCTGGGCGCAGTGCTATACCACTGCTTGACGGGAAGGCCACCGTTCTCGGCCAACAGCGCCCTCAACGTTTTGCGTCTGTTGCTGGACACTGACCTGGTCCGTCCGCGCGCCATCAATCCAGACATTCCCGTTGACCTTGAGGCGATTTGTCTGAAGGCCTTAAGCCGGACGCCCGAATCTCGCTATCCGACAGCCGTGGCCGTGGCGGACGATCTCGCGCGGTTCATACGGCGCGAACCAGTGCTGGCGCGTCGAATTACCCACCGGCAGCGGCTGTGGCATTGGGCCCAGCGTAACCCTCTGGCTGCGGGCCTGTCGGGAACGGTTGTTTGCCTGGCCCTGGCGCTCCTGTCGGGAACGCCTTGGGCACTCTGGCGGATCAACGCGGAACGGAAGAAGGCCGTTCAAAGAGCGGATGAGGCAACTGAGCAGGGAGCCCAGGCGGAAGCGAATCTTCGCCGCCAGCAAGTGGCGCGGATTGAGATGTTGTTTCACACCGACCATGCCGTGGATGCGGTGGCACTGTTGGGCCAGATTTCCGCGCAAAACCCGACGGATGCCCGGCTGGCGCAGTGGATTGCGAATGAACTGACGCACCGCAACTTCGCGTTGCCAACGGTTGGACCTCTGGTCCACCGCGACCGGGTTTGCCTCGTCCGCTTCAGCCCGGATGGGCGGCGCTTGCTGACCGCCACTCGTGGAAATGCGGCTCAGGTGTGGGACCTGCCCTCAGGCCGCGCTTTGGGTCCCGCCCTTGAACATCAGGCGAGTCTTGCGAATGCGACGGCATTTCTGGGCGGGGCTCATCCGATTTACGCCGAATTCAGCCCGGACGGTCGCTGGGTGGCCACGGCCAGTGTCGATAACACCGCTCGAATTTGGAACGCCGAGACCGGGAGCCCGCACGGTGCCCCGCTGAGGCATCCCGATTGGGTGACCTTCGTTCGCTTCAGCCCGGAGGGGAAATTGCTGGCGACAGCGTGCAAGGACGGAGTGGCCCGGCTTTGGGACACGGCCACGGGCGAAGCGGTTGGGAACGGTTTCCATCATGAAGAGTGGGTCAATACCATCGTCTTCAGCCCTGACGGGAAGCGGGTATTGACGGCTGCGGATGACAAGACCGCACGGGTTTGGGACACCGCTTCCGGCAAGCCTCTCACGGGTCCGCTGCAACACGGGGACTGGGTGAGGGCTGCCGTGTTTAGCCCGGACGGCCACTTGGTAGGCACGGCCTCCTCGGACAAAACCGCGCGGATTTGGGATGCGGACACGGGCGTGCCGCGCACAGGGCCTCTGCGCCACCAAGGCACGTTGAACGTGATCCAGTTCAGTCCGGATGGCCGGTGGCTGGCCACGGGCAGTTATGACCGCTCGGTTCGCATCTGGCAAGTTGCCAAGGGCGAACTACAGTGTCCGCCACTGCGGCACGCTAGCACGGTGCGTTCGCTCGATTTCAGCCCCGATGGGTTGCGCCTTGTGACAGCTTCTGAAGACCGCACGGCCCGGATTTGGGCGGTGCGAGACGGCGCGCCGCTCACGGAGGCGCTGCGCCACGACGATGTGGTGTGGTCGGCCTGCTTCAGCCCGGACGGCAGTTCGGTCGCCACGGCATCCTCGGACCGAACCGCATTCGTGTGGGACGTGCGGCCCGGGAAAGCCATCGCATTGAGGATGGAAACCGGGGCCAAGCCTATCAGTGTGCATTGGGTCGATAATGGCCGCAGGTTGCTGGCGGTGGGTACAGATGTGTTCCTCCATAACGCGGAACAAGGGAACTTGATCCGTCATGTCCGTTGGAACGCTGAGGACAGGGTCTTCACCGCGGCGGCGACCGGCGATAGCAAACATGTATTCAGCATGACCCAGCTCGGCAACGCCGGCATTTGGGATGCTGAAACGGGCAGGCCGGTGAGCCCCATTATCTCACATGGCGCGCCTGTAACCTCAGGGGCGCTGTCACCCGACGAAAAGTTCATCGCGACAGCCTCGCGCGACGGCCAGGTGAAGGTCTGGGACACCTTCACGGCCCGGGAAATCTGCCCTCCCTTGCCCCACCCCAGCCCGGTAACCCGAGTTGGATTTTGCCCTGATGGTCGGTTGGTCGCCACCGTGTGCGAGGATTTCAGGGTTCGGTTGTGGCGCGTGCCCGAGGGCACGGAAGCCTCGGTTCTCCTTGCGCACGAGGAATGGATACATGACCTGGCCTTCAGTCCGGACGGCCGTTTCCTGGCGACAGCGTCGCAGGACGGGATGGCACGAGTATGGGACATAAGAACCGGTCGTCTGTCGTATCCGCCGCTGCGACATCGCGGCGCGGTCCTGGACGTTGATTTCAGCACCGACGGCCAGTACCTGGCGACCGGCTCTCGAGACGGGGTTGCCTGTGTGTGGGACGCTGCCACGGGCCGGCCACGGGCCGAGTCCATCAACTTTGGGCCTCCAGTCATGGACGCAGCTCTCAGCCCGGACGCGCAATGGCTGGCGCTGTGTGGTGAAGATGGTCGCATTGGTGTTTGGGACGTTCAGGCCTCGCAGCCATTCCTGACCAGCATCGGTCACTCAACACCGGTGTATTTGTGTCAGTTCAGCCCCGACGGACGACGACTAGCGACGGGGGCAGGTGATCATTACGCCCGAATCTGGGACTTGATGAAGCACTCTGGCGAGCCTCCCGCTTGGCTGCCGAAGCTCGTTGAGGCCGTGGCGGGCCGAGGTGCCGAGTCACCCGCAGGAGGCGGAAGGGCCGCCCAGGAACCTGCTCAGGCCCTCCGTTCACGATTGCTCTCACTCCCCGCGGGCGACGAGTGGTCTCGGTGGGCACACTGGTTCTTGGCCGACCGGGCGGCGCGTAATGTGTCCCCTCGGACTGACCAAAGCGTGGCTCACCTGCTCACACGGCGTCGTGACCAAGGATCCGTTCCGGACAAGGCGAGTTTTGATGATCTTATCGAAGCGCTCTGGATCCGGCCGCAGCAGGGAGACCTCTACGCGCAGGCCGCCATCGTGCTTGCCTCCCCGGCGCACGCCGACGACCCGGATCGACAGGCGACCGTGGACTGGCTCAGCCGGCGGGGCATGGACCTCCAGCCGACCATGTTCCGAGGTCTGTGGGCACGGGCGAGCTATCTGGATCTGGCCGGAGATCCAGCCGGTGCGGCAAACATGATTGAGCAAGCAATGGCAGCGGGATCGCAAAATGCCTACTTCTGGCTATGGAGCGCGGCATTACTCGAGAAAGTGGGCCGGATCGAGCGCGGTGCTTTCGCACTGTCGAACGCCATCGAGCTCGCTGATCACTGGCTTTCAGAAACTGAGCGGCAACAGTTTCGTCAATTGCACGCCGATTATCTGAAGCGCCACGGACGGAACCGCTGACTCTTCAGAACGGGTAGTGAGGCGGACGCGGCGACGATGAGGCCGAACTGTAACCGCAGCCGGATCGAAGCCGCCAAACACGCGGATTACCCAGAAGCCAAGACAGCAGTAGGCGGCCAGAGGGTGCTGACACGAGCATAGGCATGTGATACTCGTTTGATACTAAGACAACATGACTCGCCAGCAAATCAAGGAACAGGCCGCGCGCTGCGTCAAGCACGTGGAGTGGAGCGAGGAAGATCACTGTTTCATTGGCCGGTGCCCTGCCTCGATCGTGCCTGGTGGCGCTGACCAGAGGCGCCCGCTGCCGTCTGGGCCATAATCTTTCCTTGCCAGGTGCATGAGTTTCCGAGATTATGCGGACTCATGAGTCAGCCCGCGTTGGCAGACAGGCCCAGCGCGTCCGGCACGTTCCCGACGACTCACTGGAGCGCGATCCTGGCGGCGGGGCAGGATGTTGGGACCAGGGCGGATTCGGCACTGGCCGAGCTTTGCCGCACCTATTGGTATCCGCTCTACGCCTTCGCGCGGTGCAAGGGCCGCCAGCCCGCTGACGCCCAGGATCTGACTCAGGGCTTTTTCACCCATCTGATCGAAGCGGGTCTCGTGCGCAAAGCGGATCCCCGGAAGGGCCGCTTTCGGTCCTTTCTGCTTGGCTGCTTCACCACATTCCTGGCGTCGGAGGCAAGGAGCACGGCGGCGGAGAAACGCGGCGGCGGAGCGCACCTGGTTCCGATCGACCTGGAGCGCGCCGAGCGCTGCTTCGCGGCCGAGCCATCATCGACGGCCACACCAGAGCGGCTTTTCGATCTCCATTGGGCGGTGGCAGTTCTCAATTCCGCGATGGCACTGCTGGAGACCGAGTTTGACGAGTCCGGCCGCGCCGCACTTTTCCAGGAACTGATGCCGACCCTGGAAGGCGACAACGACTTGCAGACGTACGACCAGATCGCGCAGCGCCTGGGCACGACGGCCGGGACCATCAAAGTGACCGTCCACCGCCTTCGCCAACGATATCGCGAGCTGATTCGCTTCGTCGTGAGCCAAACCGTCAACGACCCGATGGATGTCGAGGCGGAACTGGCCCACCTCATGGCCGCCCTGCGCGGTTGACGTGGCGTTTCGGGGCCTCCGGCTTAAGAAGCATCCCAAACACGAAAACGCGACTTGTGGTTGTACGTTTTTGTCTTGTCATTGGCCGCCGGCGGAAGCTACTGTCGCGGCCATGAAGGGGCGCGGGAATCCAGGTGCCCGCGGGGCATTCGATAAACCGAGGTCAGCGTTCACTCTAATCGAACTTTTGGTAGTGATCGCGATCATCGCGATTTTGGCCAGCATGCTCCTGCCTGCTCTGGGGCGGGCCAAACTCAAAGTCCAGGCGGCTTCCTGCCTGAACAACCTCAAACAGCTCCAACTCTGCTGGACGATGTACAGCGACGATCACGATCAGCTCATGCCCCCCAACACGCCCATCATCACGGGCGCCCGGGACACCCTCTCCAATTCAACCAATACCTGGATAGTCGGAAATAGCTGGGTCGATACGTCGTACAGCAGCCTCGAAGCGGGCGTGCTGTTCCGCTACAACAAGAGCCGCGGGATCTATCACTGCCCGGCCGACCGGTCGACGGTGCGCGACCAGGGCAAAATCCCTCGCAACCGTAGCGTCTCGCTGAGCTGTTACATGAACATGTCCCAGAACCCAGGCGAGGAATATTACCGCCTCTGCTGGCATAAGGTACCCGCCATCCTGAATCCCGGCCCCGCCAACGCGCTCACGTTCGTCGACGAGCACGAAAAGAGCATTCAACAAGGCACGTTCGGAATAAATGCTCCCAATTACTACACCTGGTTCGGCACCGCTCTGTGGACCTGGATCAGTTTTCCCGCAACGCGCCACGGCAACGCCGGTACCGTCAGCTTCGCCGACGGGCACGCTGAGATCTGGCGCTGGCGCGAGCCTCAGACGCAGCAGACCTCGGCTAAAAACGATTGGCTGGTGCTTCAACCCGCCGCCAACCCAGACCGCGACCTGGCTCGCTTCTTCAAAGGCGTCCCCGCGAAAGTCCCGATCCCCTGACCGCTAATTTGCGGAGGGCTTTAGCCGTTCTTGACACAACCAGCGGTCGGTCATTGCTGCGGACTGAAGTCCGCGCGCCGGCCTCACTGTTCCACATAAACGGGTATGCCGATGCGGATAATCTTCAGCAGGTGCTCCGCGTTCCAGTTCGCCAGGCGGAAGCAGCCGTGTGATTCGGTGCGTCCGACCTGTTCCGGTGACGGCGTGCCGTGTATGCCGTAGCCGGGCTTGTCCAGGCCGATCCAGGCGACTCCCACCGGGTTGTTCGGGCCGGGCGGCAGCACCAGCTTGCCGCCCAGTTCCCGCGCCTCGGCCGATTCCGGAAACAGCTCCGGATTAAACGTATAATTGGGATTGGGCGCGATAGCGACCACGCGCAGCTCGCCCGCCGGCCGCTTTTCCATTTGCCGGGCAATGCTGCACGGGAAATGCGCCACCAGGTTGGACCCCGAATCGTACGCTTCCAGGATCCGGCCCGTCAGCGATATCCTGATGAACTCGCACGGCGTTAAATCCCCCAATTCCGTGTCGGGAACCGTGATGGTTGTGCCCGGGGACGGCGACAGCCACACAGCGGGCGGATTCAGCCGGCGCAACAAATCCGGGTGCGCCCGGCTTTTCTCGGCGACCAACTCGAGGACGGTTTCGTACTCGAGCGCCGTTTGCTGGGCCTTCTCCGCCCAGGTTTTGCCGAGCGGCTGGAGGCGCGCCAGATCGGGTTCCATCACCGTATATCGGCTGAAAGGCGGACGGGTGATCAACAGCGCCTCGCGGGTGATCGGGTCGAGTTGGCCGGTCTCAGGCAACTGGCGCGACCGTTGAAAGGCGAGCAGCGCCCCGCGAGTTTGAGCTCCGGCCAGCCCGTCGATGGATCCGCTCGAGATGCCCACGCGGGCGAGGGCGATTTGGGCTTCTGCCACATCGCGCACCGGCCTGGGATAAAAACCCTCGGGCGGCTCCTGGCCGGTTGATGACGCAGGGGGCGTGAGCGCCGGAGCGGGCGTCTTGGCAACGACCGGGCCTGAAGCTTTCGGCACGGCGGTTGGATTTGTCCGCATCAGCGGCTGAGTGGGCTTGGGGGTGGCGTAGGAGTAATTGGTCGGCTGTGCCGGAACCGGTTTCGCGGCTGGTGGCGCCTGTGGCCGCACCTGGGCGGTGGCGCGCTTGGCCGATTTGGACGGCGGAGTAAACCACACCAACACTCCAAAGCCCGCCACAACGAGCAGAACAATGAACGCTGCCCATCGAATCCAGGACCATGAATGCCGACCGTTTCGCTTTGGCCTGCGCCGTCTTCGCACACCCGGATTAAGTCATAAAACTCGTTCCGCCCGCAACCAATTGCCTCCTGCCGGCGCGCGGACTTTAGTCCGCAGCGACACGCGCCAACTGGGGGCTTTAGCATTCCAAAGGTCACGGTCAGTCAGGCATTGCTGCGGACTAAAGTCCGCAGAAATGCCCCAACGCTGCGGTGTTAGAATTGCTGAAGCCCTACGCGGATGAACATTGTTGCGGACTCAAGTCCGCGCGCCGGATGCATGGCCCATTCACAACTGAGCCACCCCGGCCGCTGCGGCTTTCCGCTTGACGAACTCGTGCCGGCGTCGCCCTATGGTGGAAAAACAAATGAGCACTCCTAGCCAACCTCAACCGCGAAAAAACCGACCCAAGCATCACGCACTGAGCCGGCGTGCCTTCCTAAGCGCGACGGCCACCGCTGCCGCAGGCATCAGCATCCTTCCGCGCCATGTGCTCGGCGGTGCAAAATTCGTCGCTCCAAGCGAGAAGATCAACATCGCTATCGTCGGTTGCGGCGGCCAGGGCCAGTCCAACACCCACGCGTTGTTTCAGCAGCAGGATGTCCAGATCATTGCCGTGGCGGACCCGATCGAGGTTCAGGATCTCCACGCGTATTACTACAACAGCACGGCCGGGCGGCTGCCATTAAAGGACGAAATCCAAAAGCGCTACTCGCAAAAAACGCCAAATTTCAAGGTTGGCGATTACGAGGATTTCCGGGTGATGTTGGATAAAGAAAAGGCGATCGACGCGATTCTGTGCGCGACCCCGGACCATAACCACGCGTATGTAAGCGTGACGGCGATGCGCCAAGGCAAACATGTCTATTGCGAAAAACCGCTGACGCACAACGTGTGGGAGGCCCGGCGGGTGGCGAAGGTCGCCAAAGAGACCGGTGTGGCGACCCAGTTGGGCAACCAGGGCCACTCCGGTGATCACATCCGCACAACCTGCGAGATGATCTGGGCTGGTGTGATCGGGGATATCCGCGAGGTGCACGCGTGGACCAATGCCTCGCGCTGGAACCGGACCCACTTCGGCGGCCGGCCGCCGGGCGAGCCGACCCCGGAAGGTGTGAACTGGGATCTTTGGATCGGCACACGCGAAATGAGGCCCTTCAGCAAGGTGTACAACCCGGTCAGTTGGCGCGATTTCTGGGATTTCGGCACCGCCCCCATCGGCGATTTCTTCTGCCACAATTTCGACCCGGCGTGCTGGGCGCTGGACCTGAAAGAGCCGCTCAGCATCGAAGCCCATGCCGCCGGCGGCGTGGATTCCTACATTGCTCCGGTCGGAGGACTCTACACTTATCGGTTCGGCGCCCGGGGCAAGATGCCCCCGGTGACCTTCACCTGGTATGAGGGCGGCCTGATGCCGCCGCGTCCCGAGGGCCTCGAAGAAGACGACCAACTCGGTTCCGGCGGCAACGGCATTCTGTTCGTCGGCGACAAAGGACTGCTGACATGCCCCGGTTGGGCGGGGCGGCCGACTCTGCTGCCGGGGGCTCGCGACGCGGAATATAAGCGTCCGCCGAAGACCTTGCCTCGCGGCAAGGGTCACCATCGCGATTGGCTCGACGCCTGCAAAGGCGGGCCGCAGTCCAGTGCCAACTTCGAATACGGCGCTGCGCTCAGCGAAGTCGGCCTGCTCGGATTGGTCGCCATGCGGACCCAGAAAAAGATCTATTGGGATGCCAAAGCGATGAAGGCCACGAATGCGCCCGAGGCCGACAAGTTCATCAAAGAAAGCTACCGTCCCGGCTGGGAGGTGGGCTGAGTGGAACTTGCGGGGCGGAACCATCGCTTATCGAACCTGCGCCCGCACGGAGCTGAGAATGGAGACAGGCGGGACGTCTGTCCTACAATGAACCAGCCGCGAACAGTTGGGTTTCTTAGCCGCCGTGATTTCATACGCCGCTGCGGAACGTTCGCCGCGGGAATGGCAGCGCCGGTAGCGTTGGCGCACGGTGCGGCTGCGCTCGCGCCCGAATCGGGGATCATCATGACCGTGCGCGGTCCGATCCGTCCCCGCAACCTGGGCCTGATGCTGCCGCATGAGCACGTTTTGGTCGACTTCATCGGCGCCGAAAAAGTCAGCGCGGACCGTTATGACGCCGCCGACGCGTACAGCGTGATCCTTCCCCACCTCGTCCGCGCGAGGAAACTCGGCTGCCGGGCTTTGGCGGAGTGCACGCCTTCTTATCTCGGCAAGGACCCGGCATTACTGGCCCGTTTGTCCAAGGCCAGCCGGCTGCATCTCCTCACCAACACGGGATACTACGGGGCAGCCGACAACAAATTTCTCCCTCGCCACGCCTGGGCCGAAAGCACGGAGCAATTGGCCGCCCGCTGGATCGCAGAATGGCGGGAGGGCATCGGCGCAACTGGAATCCGTCCCGGTTTCATCAAGATCGGTGTGGGCGGTGAAAAACTCTCCGGGCTCCACCGGAAACTTGTCCGGGCGGCGGCCCTCGCTCATCGGGAAACCGGGCTCGTTATTGCATCGCACACCGGCCCGGCGGCGCTCGCGGCCGAACAGTTGGACATCCTCCGCACCGAGGGTGTGGGCGCGTCCGCCTTCATCTGGGTTCACGCGCAGGCGGAACAGGACGCTGCCAAATGCCTCAGCATCGCGGAGCAAGGGTGCTGGGTATCCTTTGACGGTTTCAGCCCGCAGGACGCCGAGCGATATACCGAGGTCTGCAAAGCGTTTCGCGACCGCAATCGGCTGGGGCAACTGTTGCTGTCTCACGACGCGGGTTGGTATCGGCCCGGCGAGCCCAACGGCGGCAACTTCCGGGGATACGACGACTTGTTCCGCGTGTTGTTGCCTCGGCTCCGCGAGGCGGGGGTCAACGACACAGATATTCACCGGGTGACGGTTGCCAATCCTGCCGCCGCGTTCACGGTGCCGGGTCGGAACAGTGCCAGGCCATAATAACTTCATCACTTACATTTGGCTGACATCGTTTCGTTTCGCGGGATTGAGACATTGCCGGGAGGAGGAATTCTGGTATTTTCAATCCATGACGGGTGATTTTGCTTCCTACTTCGAACGCCGTTCGGATGTGTGCGGCGGTGAGATGGTACTGAAGGGTACGCGCGTGACTGTGCGGACTGTCCTGGGGAGCCTTGCGGAAGGCTCTTCGGTCGCAGAGATCTTGGCCGACTTTCCCACCCTGAGCGAAGCGGCCGTGCGAGCGGTCATCGCATTTGCCGCGCTTTCGGCCGAAGAAGATTTGCCCTTGCCAGGGACTCCCACCCTGGCATGAGGATCAGAGTTCACAGACCTCGCTAGATGAACGGGAGACCCCCCGGCTTTGCCGCTGGTTCCATGACAGGCCGACATCGCCCACGCGCGTTTGGCTGGTGTCGTCACCTCGTAGGCCGATTCTGTGGGCTGGATGGGGATAGGGCAGGTCACCCTGGCGATCGTGCTAATGGAACACATCCTGATTCTCAAATGGCCCCAAGATTATTGGACCGAAGTTTATCTGATCCTCCGGCTCACTCACGGTGCAGGTTCGGGGCGCGATCTCAGGCAGCACTCTTGCTCAACTCCACCGTGTTGTGCAGCATGAGAAATATTTGCAGCCTATGAACTCCCAATCCAACGCTATCCTGACCAGCACCAACCGCCGTGAATTCCTGAAGACCTCAGGCAAGGCGGTCCTCGCGACCACGCTCGCGAGCGCGATCGCCCGGCCCGGCTATGCCGCCGAGGACAACACCATCCGTCTGGCGCTTGTTGGGTGCGGCGGCCGGGGCACGGGCGCCGTGGCCAACGCGCTCGCCACTAAAAGCGGCCCGATCAAGCTCGTCGCCATGGCTGATATCTTCAGTGATCGGCTCAGTCGAAGTTATGACGCTCTCAAGAGTGCCGCGACCAAGACCGACGGCTCGGCCGACCAGTGGCTGATGGGCTTTCAGGCTGCCCAGGTGGACGTTCCGCCCGAACGCCAATTCCTCGGCTTCGACGCCTACCAGAAGGCGATGGACTGTCTCAAGCCCGGCGACATCGTCCTCCTCACCACGCCGGTGGCGTTCCGTTGGGTGCACTTCACCTATGCGATCGCCAAAGGTTTGAACGTATTCATGGAAAAACCTATCTCGGTGGACGGGCCCACCACCCGGCGAATGATCCAGCTCAGTGAAGACGCCACCAAAAAGAACCTGAAAGTGGGCGTGGGCTTGATGTGCCGCCACTGCAAAGCCCGGTGGGAGTTATATGATCGCATCAAGGAGGGTCAAATCGGTGACATCACCACGATGCGAACCTATCGCCTGGTTGGGCCGGCGGGGTCGGTCGGCCCGCGGTCCAAAGACACCAGCGAACTGCACTACCAGGTCCGCAACTACCTGGGATTCATGTGGGCCAGTGGCGGCATCTTTCACGATTTTGTCGCGCATAATGTGGACGAGTGCTGCTGGATGAAGGGCTCCTGGCCGGTTCGCGCCGACGGCATGGGCTCCCGGTGTTATCGCGGCGAGGCGGTCGACCAAAACTTCGACCATTACGCGATCGAATACGCCTTCGCCGACGGCACCAAACTTTTCCTTAACTCGCGCTATATGCCCGGCTGCCGCGAGGAGTTTGCCAGTTACGCGCACGGCACGAAGGGCTCCGCCGTCATTTCCACGTTCATGCACACGCCCGCCAAGTGCCGGATCTTCAAGGGACACAACCTCGCGCGGGCCGACATGACCTGGGCGTTCCCGCAACCCGAGCCGAATCCTTATCAGCTCGAATGGGACCACCTGGTCGAAGCCGTGCGGCAGGATAAGCCGTTCAATGAAGTGAAGCGCGGCGCCGAGGCCGCCCTGGTGGTCGCGATGGGCCGCAAAGCGGTGCATATCGGTCAAAGCGTCACCTTCGAGGAAATGCTCAACTGCGACCACGAGTTCGCACCCGGCCTGGACAAATTGGCGATGAATTCTCCCGCTCCCATCCAGCCTGGTCCGGACGGTGTTTATCCCGCTCCACAGCCGGGCCGGCTCAAAGACCGCGAATTCTGACCCGGGGCTGGACCTGGCGGCATCGCCCACCCTGGTCGGCTGGCGGCGTTGATTACGCTGGCACGAGTCGGAAGCATCGGCTACTATTGAGCATCAGCTCACGCATGGAAAACAGCTCTCCAGAGACTGTCGCTGTAAAGCGCTGCTCGTTGAAGCGGCGCGTGGGCCGGATCGCGCTGGGCGTGGTTATCGGCTTCGGCCTGCTGGCCGGCGGCGTTGTTGGTCTCGTTTACACTCTCGGCGAGCATGAAACGCTCTACGAAGGCAAACCGATTTTCCAGTGGATCGCGCAAGCGCAATCGAAAAACGCCGCCTTGAGCAATTCGGTGAACACGGTGCTTAACCGGACCGTGATCCCGCAGTTGACACGCACGATGTTTCAGGACACGAACGACTCCCGGATCAGGCTGGCGCTGATCGACTACCTGAATACGTTGCCCAATGTGAGCATTTTCTTTCGCAAGGCCGACACGCGCCGCGCCGATGCGGCCGGTATGTTGGGGGAATTCGGACCTTCGGCACGCGCCGCCGGGCCTGCGCTCCTCCAAGCCTTGCAGGGCCGGGATCTTGCCGTCCGCGCCGCCGCCGCCGGCGCGCTGGGCAAGATCCAGACCGACCCCGCTACGGTGATCCCGCTCCTCATCAAATATCTGGATGACGAAGACCTCAATTCGGCGGCCGCGCTTGCCCTGGCGGATTACGGTCCGTCCGCAGAGGCTGCCGTGCCGAAGCTGATTGAGCTCTCGAAATTGCCAGACAAGGATCTGCGCCGCGCCGTTACGCAGGCGCTCTCGAAAATCCAGCCCGCGGCGGCCGCCAACGCCGGGATGCGATAGAGCTCAAAGCGGTTCCGCCTGGCCGGATGAGAGGGATCCCCAATCCTTAGCGAAGCGGGGCAACGTGCAACGACAGGTGAAGGTAGGGCGCGCACTTCGCTGCGCGCAGGAGCCTGCGAGGTAATCGTGCGGCGCGCAGCGGAGTGCGCGGCCTACCGCGGTTTTCGTGGGTTGCTGCGGACTGAAGTCCGCGCGCCGACCAAGCCGCAACGGCCACTCTCTACAAATGGCTGAGGAGGCGTGCGCGTGATCCAACAGTTCTCATTTTGATGTGGTAGGGACGCGTTCCACCGCGTCCCCATTTCGGAACTGC
>DATDCV010000591.1:0-3263 GCA_036524155.1 Verrucomicrobiia bacterium | reverse complement strand
CTTGCGTCCCTGCATTCATTGTCTACGCTCAGCACGTTTGGCGGGCTTGTGGCGAACCACGCAATTTGGCCCGGGGGGACTGCAGACGGTTACTGAAGCCGTCACGATCTATGAAGCCGCGCTCTTTAGCAGTCGTTGGTCTGGCGCTGGCCGGCGCATTCGGAGCCGCCCTGATTTTACGTGCCGGACCGGACGCTCAAAAGGATGCTGCGGAGGCACGGCGCAGCCTTCGGCAACAGGGTTTCAAAACGGATCTGTCGGACTTTGATTTTTCAACGGACTACGAAACCGCGACTCGTGCCGGGGCTTTGACGAACGTCGCTTACACTCGCCCGACGGTGCTGCTGCAACCGTGCGGGACTGAGTGCGCGATCGTCGCCTGGAAAGAAGCCAACTTTGAAGAACCAGAAGGCTATCAGAACCTCCCGCCAGTTGAAGAGGTCCTCGTAACGAATCAGGCAAACCTCGACGCCGCTTGCGCCGCAGTGCTGGCCGGTCCCATTCACTTCCCGCTGACAGCAAAACACGGCAACTCGATGCTGTTGGTGCACCTGGCTCCGCTTGTGACCCTTTCCCAGACACTGGCGGCGAGAATCATCGTTGATTTGCGAGAAAAGCATTATAGCGCAGCGTGGACGAACCTCCTGGCCCTTACCCGCCTGACCACCGCCTGGGAACCCGAACCCGTTGAAATCTCCCACCTCGTCCGGTTCAACCTGGCTCGAACCGGATGGAAGGTGGCCTGGCAGGCGCTCCAGGCGCACAACTGGAGCGAAGAGCAATTGATGGCACTCCAGCGCGAGTGGGAAGCATCTGATTTCTTCAAGGGTCTTTCGGAAACTGTGGCCTTCACGCGGGCGTCGACGGTAGACACCTGCATCCGTGAACGCCAGGCGCCTCCAGCGCCGGGAATTCCCTTCAAGGACACTCTAGAAAACGCCCTCCGCAGTCCCTCGTCCCTTGCCGCCGATGCCAGGCAGCGCTGGAAACGAGCTCAATATCGCGCCACTGGAACTTACGAAGATGAACATGACCTGCTCGTGTTCTTTTGCGATCGCGAGATCGAACTGCGAAAAGCCATCACTGCCGCCACCTGGCTGGGGATGCGCGTGTTTCCCGGGGTGACCAACGCGGTTCCGTTCCGATCCAAGCATTCCTCAAGAATGCAGGCGATGTTCAACAGTCGTCAGATCAGCATTGCGATGCTGCTCGAAGGCAAGAGTTTCCTAGGCCGGGCGGCCGAAACCGAAGCTCGCCGCAGGCTGGTCGTTGCCGCTATAGGTTTGGAGCGCTATCGCCTTGGGCATGGCTCTTACCCCAAAGACCTGCAGTCTCTGGTCCCGGATGTGCTCAAGAGCGTCCCGGTCGATTTTATGGATGGCCAACCGCTGCGGTTTCGTCTCTCCGAGCTCGGCGCTTTTGTGCTGTATTCGGTCGGGCTGGATGGCGTTGATGATGGAGGAAAATTCTCGCCCGCAAAAGAAGAACGCTACGAGTATCCGAATCGGGAACCTGCGGACGGCCCGGATCTGATCTGGCCACGCGCGGCTTCAGACGCGGAAACCCGAGCTTTCCGCCTCGAGCAGACCCGGGCAAAACAGGAACTGATAGGATCCTCGGAACGGGAGGCCGGGGAACGTGAGAGGGAGGCGGAAGAACGGCGTCGGGAGATCATCGCGGAACTGGCCGAAATTTACACGAACGGCGGCACACCCAAAATATCCGACCCAAAGGTCGAGGGAGGGCTCCTCAGCCAGGTCCTGCGTAATAAGGCGATCGCCGGTTCTCCGCTGCGAATCGACCAAATGCTGGCGTTGCGCCGGGTCATCACCGGAAAAGAGCCCGATATCGCCACCTTCGAATTGCCCATGAGTTACGATGCCGCGACGAATGTCGGAACGCTGCGGTTGCTCTGCGACGCAGACCCGAGGGAACAATCCCCGAATGAGGAAGCCGAACTGCAGGAGTGCGAGCGAGCCACCAACGGCAATTGCCGCCTGGTCTGGAACACCACTTATGATCCCCCGGGAAAACACTTTCTTCAAGCCGAGCTGTCGATCGACAGATGGCGGAGACGCTCCCGTCTGCGCAACCAGGAACCGGAGGAGATTACTGTGAAAGGGCCGCTGTTTGCTTTCGTGTCGACCAACGTGATTCAGTTCTTCCCGATGGGCGATGTTTACAGTGACAAAGGCGCTTTTTTCCACGTTAAGCTCGCCCAACCGGTCGGCTCTTATTCCCTGGAGATCACTTCCCCTTCTGGTGAGCACATCCACACCATCACCGGTTCAACTACCAACGGGATCGTGGAGGTGCATTGGGATCTCATCTACGACGGCGGCAAACGCTATACGAACGACTCGCTCAACTCCACCTGGACCGTCACGTTCCCCGCTCCTCCGGCTCCCGCGAGCACAAACACGCCATAGATTGCGACCGCCGCGAGCTCAGAACGCAGCTCGCGGTCTGCTTTCGCTCGGGTGGCCTCAGGTCCAACAAGAGAGCCGAAGTTCGTCCGGCTCTTCTCACACGCCTCCTTCACTTGAGCACGGAAGAGTTCGTGACGACGAAGACCCTGCGGCCATCCGGGAGTTGAGCTTCCGCCTCAACCCAGGCCGGATCACTGTGGAGAATGTTGGTCCCTGAGGTTTGCGCCAACAGCGGCTGCGTCCAGTTGGCCGCCTCCCATACGGTGAGTGCGGAGTGCAGGTCCAGCCCGGGAGCGGACAGAGCGAGCCCGGAATTGGCAGTTTTCGAGGCGGAGCCAAAAACAGAGCGCCAGGGCTGGGTCCGCAGCGGGGTTCGCGCCATGAGCCACGCGGTGTAGGCCAGGGCCCGGGCCTGGTTAAGGATGACGAATTCCTGCGTCAGGTTGAACGCGTCTGCCCACCGATCATAGAGGGGATAGGGGGCTTTGTCGGCGCCGTCGGACGGGAAGCTGAGGGTGCCCAAGTCCTTGCCGTACTTGTCCAGCCACCCGAAACCCGCCTGGAGATTGCCCAGGGGAATGCCTGTCGGCGGGAGAATGCGGCGATCATTTTGGGCATACTGATCGACAATCTCCCGCTGGCGGTGGTAGCCCAAGCCAGTCAGGTAAACGACATTCGGGGGATTGCACCCTTGTTCGTAATCGAGGTTAGCGGCAATTGCCTCCAGGAGCCTTGGTCTCGGGTCTCTGGCCTCGGGATAGTCAAGCTGGTAAGCGACCGCCAGGTCAAAGGCCGCGTCACTGGAAAAATACCACCCGCCCGCCCGAAAGCGCT
>DATDCV010000590.1:0-1798 GCA_036524155.1 Verrucomicrobiia bacterium | reverse complement strand
ACTCCAGGTTCGGCGACCAGTTCGACCACCAATCCGTTGTGTTCGAATACGACCACGGGGTGCGTGTCTTCGGCTTCACCCGCGACCAACCCGACTGCTGGAACAACACCTCCGACTTTATCCTAGGCACTAAGGGCCGGTGCGACCTCCTCAATTACCGGATCGAGGGTGAGAATAACTGGCACTACGATCAGCCGCGCCAAAACATGTATGACGTCGAGCATGCGGAACTGTTTGCCTCGATCCGAGCCGGTACGACGATCAATAACGGGGACTACATGTGCCTGAGCAGCGCGCTCGGCATCGCCGCGCAAATCGCGTGTTACACCGGCGCGATCCTGACTTGGGAGGACGTGATGAAGTCGCAGCGGTCGTTCGCTCTGCCGCGCTACGGTTGGGATGTTGAACCGCCGGTGAAACCGGGTCCGGATGGCCGCTATCCCACCGCGCTGCAAGGCCGCCGCGAGCTTGAGTTGTGGAGGATTTAACGTCCATGAATACCCCGACTTTCTCCCGCCGCCGCTGGCTCCAAACCTGCCTGGGTGCAGGCACGATGGTGGCCTTCGGAGGATGCCTGTCTTCGCGCTCCGGTTGGTCTGCCCGGAAGCGAACGGCCGCATGTCCGGACCTCGTTCTCCGCGAAAACAGCCGCCCGGGCACGCGCGACTGGCTGCTCCAGAAGACCCGGGTGGACCCGGACACCAAGTATCGTTGCCCATCCATCGAAGGTTACTGCTCGCACACCAGCATTCGCGCCGGCGAGACGTTGGCCTTCTACGTGAGCACCCATCCGCCGTCGCCCTTCTCGATGGATATTTATCGGCTCGGCTACTACGGTGGCGCGGGAGGCCGGTTCATGACCAGGCTCGGCCCATTCGAACGCACCGTCCAGCCCGACCCGCCGATCGGGCGCAAACGCTTGAGAGATTGCCAGTGGGGGCCATGCGCGTCGCTGACGATTCCCGGGGACTGGGTTAGCGGCGTGTATGTGGGCAAGCTCACCAGGGAGCGCGGGGGCTGGCAAAGTTATGTCATTTTCATTGTGCGGGACGATCGCCGCGCGGATTTCCTCTTTCAGTGTTCGGACACAACCTGGCAGGCGTACAATCGCTGGCCGAGCCAGTTCGCGCTCTACGACGACGGTCGCACCGTGTGGTACTGGGGAAACGATGTCGCGGTGAGTTTCAACCGGCCCTATGGCAAATACTGCCAGATCCTGGATGCGCCGCTCTCAACCGGTTCTGGAGAATTTTTTCTTTGGGAGTTCCCGTTGGCCTTCTGGCTGGAAGCGGCCGGCTATGATGTCACTTACATCTCAAACCTGGATACCCACGCCAACCCGCGCGGGCTGTTTCGGGCCCGCGGCTTTCTTTCGGTTGGTCACGACGAGTACTACTCGATCGAGATGTTCAACCATCTGAAGCAGGCCATCGCGGCCGGGTTGAACGCGGCTTTTCTGTCGGGCAACACCTGCTGCGGCCGCATCGAGTTCCAGCCCGACTTCCGGGGCCGCCCGCGCACGTACGAGCGGGTCGATTTCTACGGCCCTCGCGACCCCAAAGCGATTGGCGGGATGGAGACACTCCCTCACCGCAGCCCGAATTCAGCGGAGCTCGTCGGCGCGCGCAACCTCGGCCCTTTCAGCGGCGGCGCGGACTGGGTCTGCGTGAGGCCGGAGCATTGGCTCTTCGCCGGCACCGGCATGAAACAACGCGATGGCATCCCCGGCCTGGTCGGTTGGGAATGGCATGGGGACCCGGCGAAAATCTCCGGGCTCGAAGTAGTGGCCAGTGGTCCC
>DATDCV010000589.1:0-5543 GCA_036524155.1 Verrucomicrobiia bacterium | reverse complement strand
CAGCGCCACTGAGTCCCTGCTGTCGAAGGAGAGACTGGCGGCGATTCAGGCGGAGCTCGCCAATCTGCAAAAGAGCAACCTGGCGGTGTTGGATGAGCAGCGGCGGCTGGCCGGCCAACTTCAAGTGGCGGAGGTCGAACGCCGCCACGCGGCGGAACAAGTGGTTGCCATGCAGGCGCAGGTCAAGCAGGAGCGCGAGGAAAAGGCGCGCCTGACCCAGCAGACGACCCAGTTGGCGGAGGGGGTCAAGGCGCTCGCCAATAAGTCAGGCGAGCTCGCCCAGGAAGTGCGGGAGAACCGCCCGCTCGCGCCAAACACGATCTTCAGCGAATTCGCCACCAATCGGGTCGCCGCCCGGTTCAACGCTGTTCGCCCCGGCTTTTTGGGCGAAGCCAGCAAACGCCGCGATAACGAAATGGTAGTGGTTACCGATGGCACGAACTACTTTGCCCTGTCCCACGTGCAGGATACGCCGCTCACGTTGTCCAACCCGGGCACCGATTGGGACGGATTGACCGGCACGCTGGGCCGCTTGAACGCTTCGTTGGCCATCCGGTCGCTTTGTTTTTACGCCCACGACCCGCGGCTTGTTTTCCTGCCGCTGACTCGGGCCGAAATGCGTCAACTCGGAGCGAAGGCCTATCGCATCTCGTCGGAGCCGTATAAGTTCCAGGATGCCGTCCTCATCGGGGCACGCGAGGGTTACTATGGAGAATGCCGGTTTCAAATCGACCTGACGACGCCTGAATATGTGAAACTGGACAACAGCTTCCTGCGCGGGCTGTTTGGGAAATTCAACCCAACCCGCGGCGACCTGGTGTTCAGCAAAACGGGCGAACTGCTGGGGGTTATGGCGAACAGCACCTACTGCCTGATGATTCAGAGCTTTGAACCCGCCGCCAGCTTCAAACTGGGTCAGGATATCCGCGCGCAGCACACCGGGATCATCCTGGCGCAGCTTTCCTCAATCGTCGCGGGGCTGCCGCTCAAACTTCAGTAAGGGAGTTGGCCCTGGTAGCGGTCCGCCGGACACCCCTCGCGGACGATCGCCCGGAAGAATTGGTTCTCAGTCCGACAGCGCCAAAGAGGGATTGCCGCACGCATCCCGCAGCGGGATGGCCAACGGCCTCGGCGGGGGGGCGACACATCGGGTTTCTGGCGCTGCGCGACGGAGGTCGTACGAAACCACGCCAATGTGGCTGCCTCCGCGCAGTTGCGGCAGCGATTGGAATCTCTTGAAAGCTGGATTCAGCGCCTCTCGTTTCAAGAACCGTTTCATATACTCGAACAATAAGACACCGGCGGGGCCTAAATGGTTTCAAAAAACGGCGCCTGCCGCTTAGTGCGGGTGGCGATTTGTGCGACGAGCCGCGTCAGCGCTTCGGGCCGGAACGAACGCCTGGCGCGTGTGTCCCCGCCGCGCGAGACCGGCGGGCAGGCGTCCGTTCGCGCGCAAAAGTGGAAGCGCCGATGATCCTTCCGCTGGAATCGCGGACCGGGGAAATCGTAAGAGAAACCTCAACGGGCGTTCCATTTTTGCGCAGCCGCACAGTCTCAAGGCCTTCAAGGTGCTCTCCGTTTCGTATCTGTTTCAGGATGTGCGAAGATTCCTTTCGAAGTTCCGGTGGGAACAACACCGAAACGGATCGGCCGATCATTTCAATCGCGCTGTAGCCATACAGTTTTTCCGCTCCCCGGTTCCAACTCAGAATGGTCCCCTCCAGGTTCTTGCCGACGATCGCATCGTCTGATGACTGGACGATGGCGGCGAGGTAGGCAACGGCCGCCTCGGCCTGTTTGTGGATCCGCCGCTCCTGGGCGTAACGCAACTCCCGCTGCACTGCCGGCACCAACCGTGCCAGGTTGTCCTTCATCACGTAGTCATTCGCTCCCCGCTTGACCATTTCCACCGCGCTCTCCTCACCGATCGCGCCAGAAACCATGATAAACGGAGCATCGGCTCCGTTCTCGGCGTGCAGCGCCAAAGCCGCGGCGCCGTCGAATTGCGGCATCTGATAGTCGCTGACCACTAAATCCCAGTTGCCCCGTTGCAGCGCTTCCTTCATGCCCGCCGCGGTCTCGACCCTCTCAAAGTCCACCTGGTATCCGCCTCGCTGGAGCTCCCTCACGACAAAAAATGTGTCGTCGACCGAGTCCTCGACCACCAAAACTCGCAATGGATTTGCCATACCGGTACATTTCAAACAGTCTCGCCGAAGCTAGTTCACAGTCCAATTCTGGTCAAATGAGGTGGGCCCCAAACTCTACCCGCTCAGTCTTGGGTCGGAGCGCCGATTTTTAATCGGCTTGAGCGCGCTGACGGCCGCGTGTAAGCCGAGTGCAACTCGGCGCTCCGACCCAAGACTGAGCGGATACCTTCCAGCTTACCTTTCTGTTTACATTGGTCGGCCTCTGTTTCTATAGTCGGCTGTCAATCGACCAAATCTATGAAATCACTAATTCTTTCCTGTTGCGCGGCGACCGCTTTCGGACTTGCCTCCGTCACACCGTCTCACGCCGCGGAAACCACGCTGCGGATAATCTGTTTCGGAGCCCATCCCGACGACTGTGAGTTGCAGGCAGGAGGCGTCGCGGCGATGTGGGCCGCGAGGGGACATAAGGTGAAGCTGGTCTCGGTCACCAACGGCGATATC
The DNA here is from genome assembly GCA_036524155.1 of Verrucomicrobiia bacterium. GTDB lineage: Bacteria > Verrucomicrobiota > Verrucomicrobiia > Limisphaerales > UBA8199 > DATDCV01. The sequence goes on along the minus strand of DATDCV010000589.1, from coordinate 2,889 downwards.
GGGCATTGGCGCGAGGCGGGTGGCCCACTGGCAAAGCGCCGCACGGCCGAGGTTGAACAAGCCGCCAGGATTCTTGGCGTGACGGCCCAAGTGCTGGATATTCACGACGGAGAGTTGCTGCCGACGCTCGAAAACCGCCGGCTGATTACCCGGCTGATCCGTGAGTGGCAGGCCGATATTGTCATGGGGCCGCGCCCGAATGATTATCATCCCGACCATCGCTATACCGGTGTGCTCGTTCAGGATGCCGCCTACATGGTGACAGTTCCATTCTTTTGTCCGGACGTTCCCTGTCTAAAGCATAACCCGGTCTTTTTGTATTACCCTGATTCCTTTCAAAAGCCCAACCCCTTCCAGCCGGATATCGCGGTGTCCATCGATCCGGTGATCCAGAAGAAACTGGATGCGCTCGATACGCTGGAGTCCCAGTTTTACGAAGGGGGCGCCAACGGCTCCGCCGACCTGATCCCGAGCGACCCCGCCAAACAGCAGGAACGCAAGCGCGCGGTCCGCTCCGGCTTCGAACGACGCAATCAAAACCTGGCCCAACGCTTCCGTTCAAAACTCGCGGAGTTTTACGGCCAGGAAAAAGCCAATTCGGTGAAGTGCGCCGAAGCGTTTGAAATCTGCGAATACGGCCGCCGGCCGGACGCGCAGGAGCTCAAACGGCTCTTTCCTTTCTTCAACGAGTGAAAGCAGGGCCTCCGTCAGCCGCGGGCTTTCGAGGCAAAGAGTTCTGGTCCCCCCGGCTCTCTCTCCACAAAGGAGGAAAGGAGCCGAACGTGCCAGGCAAACCGGCACGCCGCCTGTAATGAGACTCCAGGTCAAAAATGCCTTCTGTTTTTTTGTGATTCTTTTCGCGACGCTGGGTGACCGCGACTCGAGAGCGGCGGCCCCCGCTGCGTCTTCCTCACCGGCCGTTGTTTACACATTCGATGCCCGCCCGCTGAACCAGCTCGACCTGCAACAGCCGGGGAATGCGTTCACGGTTTGGGACTCGTTGCATGTGTTGGCCGCCTTGCAGGGCCTCGCTAACCGCGACAGCCCGCAGTTGTATCTGTTTTACTGCTCCGAGTTTGGCGTCGATACGGATCAATTCTGGTTTGACTGGCTGCGGGCTGAGGACGGATGGCTGAAGGGCAGGGAGGTGCGGAAGCTTGCCAGCCTCGAGGAAGTTGTGCAGGCATTCCGACGGGTATTCAAAGGGCTCGTGGTCTACGACCCGGCGATACCGTCCACGTCGAACGTGGCCTCTACCGCCGCCGGCTGCGAAGACCTGCTGCCGGTGCGGTTTGATCCCACTCCGGGTTCCGTCTACAGCGTGCTGACCGGCCGGTTGGCGCTGCCCGTCAGACTTTGGCTGGTCAACCCGGACGGCTCCTCAAAATTCACCACGCCGGCCCGGGATTCCATTACCGGCGGCCCTTCGCAATACAGCGCAAAAATGGACTCCTACCGCTGGGCGATAAACCGCTATCTCACCTCCCGCCGCTGCGCCCCGGGTATCGCCGCATATTACCTTGATGCTTTTTGGATCCAACATCCACGCCAGGCGGGGCCGACGATGCACACTCTCTCCAACCATGATTATTTTGTCGCCCGCCGGGCTTTCTTTTTCGATCTGTCGCCCTGGGGCGACGAACTGCCTGGCGATGACCCCACCCAGCCCCTCGGCGGCGACAAAGCGCAGTTCCTCGAACTGCTACGGGCACTCTACGACCACGCCAACGGAGAGATTATCAAGGTGGGCGGTTTTACGCCCTGGCCCTACAAGTACACCAGCCATTCGACTCCTCCCGGCAAACACGACGGCGTGCCAACGGAGTGGGAGTTTGGCCGTCTTATTTCACAATTCAACGGTTACATGGAAGCGGACGCCGCCGGACTCGCCGCGATGGCAAATGCTTCTTTCTTCCAGCATTACCAGCTCGCCAACCGCTATCCGCAGCCCAATCCGAAACCATCGATGGCGGACTGGCGGCGCAAAGGCTATCTCACCAGCAGGAATGCGCCGGCCAACAAGCTGTTCGTGGGGCATTATGTCGGTGATTACGACGCTCCTTCCTGGATGTATAAAGCCGTAGCCGCATATTTTCCTGATCCCGAGCGTGGACGCGTGCCGCTGGGTTGGGCTTTCGACCCCAACCTCGCCGATCGGGCGCCTCAGGCCATCGCTTATGCCTACCGCCACGCCACCTCGAATGATTTCTTTATCGCGGGCGACTCGGGCGCGGGCTACCTGAATCCGAGAGGGTTGACAGTCAGGCCCGATTCAGGCCTTCCTTCCGGGCTCGAGCGTTGGACCGCTCACTGCCGGAAATACTATGATCGTTGGGGCATGAGCATTACCGGGTTCATGCTGGATGGCTCGGCCGGCGCATCGACAGACCTCGAGTTTGCGGCTTACCAGACCTTCAGTCCCGATGGCGCCGGCACCCATTTCGAACCACGGCCGGCCCTTCACGCCGGCCTTCCAACTTGCCGCGAGCAAGACCTCCCGGACGAGGTTGGGCGGGCCGCCAAACTCATTTCAGACCTTGCCCGTGACACCAAAGATACGCCGCGGTTTCTCTGGGCGCGCAGCATCCTCAAACCGCCGCGCTGGTACAGCGAGCTGGCCCGGCGCGTTGCCGAAACCACGGAAGGCACCGTCGAGTTCGTCGACCCCTACACGTTCTTTGGTTTGATCCGCGTAAATCTGACCCCGTAATCGGTCGGGCCGGGATTAGGCCGCATGTTCGTGGGTTCGCACGACCTTGCGGGCAGGGTCTCCGAGTTTGCGCGTCAGCAACTCCCTGAGTTGGAGCCGAGCCCGGAGCAGGCGCACCTTGGTGTTCGACTCGCTCAAACCCAGAACCTGGGCGGTTTCTTTGATCGACAAGCCCTCAA
>DATDCV010000588.1:0-9973 GCA_036524155.1 Verrucomicrobiia bacterium | reverse complement strand
AGCCCCTGTAGCACCCATCATGTGCCCAGTCATGGATCCGGTCTGGAATCCTACCGACTCGCCAGCCTGCAGGCTCAGATGCTCAGGTCGCTGGCGGGCAAAGTCAGTTCCCCGGTCAACGAACTCGAAAAGAAGATCGAGTCCCTGCTAATGCAGCAAAAGGAGCTCGAGAAACAACTCCACGCCATACAGCAGAAACAGGCCGCCCAAACAGCCCGGAGCCTGGTGGCCAAAGCCCGCGACTATGGTTCACTACGGGCCATCGTCGAGAACCTCGGGACCGCGGACGGAGACTACCTCCAGGCGGTCGCGGAGGGCCTGAAGACGGAGTTCAGAGGGGTGGTCGTGCTTGGCGCTGTGGCGAACGGCGCGGTCGCCCTCATCGCGACGGTTTCCCCCGAGCTGACTAAGCAGGTTCAGGCCGGCAAGCTGATTCAGTCCATTGCGCCTGTGGTAGGCGGCAAGGGCGGTGGCCGTCCCGATAACGCGCGCGGCGGAGGCAAAGAAGTTTCCAAACTGGACGAGGCCTTGCGAAAAGCGACTGAGCTGATGACGAAATAAGCCCGAGCCGCTGTAAGATTTCGAATTCCCGATCTCGGCCTTCGGATTTATTGTGCGACGGCCTTTATCTCGAGGCTGTCGTTGTCGATCGCCCATTTCTTGCCGGCAGGCGGCCGCGGCACGCTATCCAAACGCGCGCGGGCTAACTCGGAAAAACTCGCTGGCATCCGCTTTTTCTCCTCGATGAAGGCGCGGAGTTGAGCGGTCAGAAAAGGGTCGACTTCCCCGACGACCGTCTCGCGGGCCTTATCGTCCGCTCGCGCCAGGACTTCGCGGGAGGGCGGCTGCGGCGGCTCGGGCGGAGCGACGCCATCCACAGAGTTGGTCGCGTTGGCGGCCGCAGGCCCCGGCGCCGACTCACCCTTCTTATGACATCCGACCCAGGCAATGCCCACCACCAGGAATAATAAACCAGCAAAAACCTTCATAAATCCAATGCTTAAGCCTTTATCCGTTCTCGTCCGCCACATGGCCTGCTCGCGCTGCTCCGGCGCAACGAATCCAAGTCATTCATTCACCCATCCACCAATTCGCGAATTCACTAATTCACTAATTCACTCACTCGCTCATTGGCTAGAGGTCCGATCGCGAGTTTTCAATTTGGTCGCCGAACTGCCAGCGGACCGATTGTGCATGCCCATCGGCAAACGCAACGTTGGCCTTCTTGCTGTGGCGGCTCGAGAGCACGTCGCTGCCGCCCACCCAGCGCCCGTCGTTGATGACCCCCGCGCCGGAATCGGACACCTCTCCGGGTTGATAGCTGGTTTGCTCCTCCGCCAGCATGATCTTCTTCGCCGGGTTCTTGATCGCTGTGGCCTTGAAAGGATACCACGCGCCGTTGTTGTTCACGGACGACATTCCCTGGTTCACGCTGCCGCTGACCCCGTAACTGTTGAGGCTGTAGCTGTAATAGTAAGGTCCGTTGCCGTCCATAATCCGCTTGCGCTCCGAATCATCTTTGTCGCCGGGACAACGGAACAGGTTGCTGCTCGTGGTCCCAAGAGGCACGACGATGGGGCTCTTGGTGATCGGATAGGCTGGCAAGTTGGTGCGCCAGTAGATCCAGTCTTCCACATGGAAGCCGTAGGTGTTGCGCGAAGCGGCTCCGGGGAAAATATTGTTGTTACTGTCGAGGTACATCATGAAGCCCAGCGTGAGCTGCTTCAAGTTGTTGTAACACGAGGCCTGCTGGGCCTTGAGCTTGGCCTTGTTCAATGCCGGCAAGAGCATCGACGCCAGGATCGCAATGATGGCGATCACTACCAGCAGTTCGATGAGAGTGAACGCCAGCCGCGGTTTCTTCCGATGAGGCGGACGTGACACTGGGAGGAGACTCAAGCTTATTGCGTTCATAAGTAGACCGCCTTTGAGCATGGGCTTGGATAATTTGCTTTGCAAGAGAAAAAGAATTACCAAAAGAAAAAATTCCACAACTTCAATTCTCACCTGTCCCTCACCGTCTTCCCCGCAACCCACGAACCCTCGATCAACAAGGTGCTGGGAAGCAGTGGGGTGCCGCGCTCGTTCCGGTGAAGTAACCCCACCAGCATATCGGCCGCGGCCACTCCGATCTGCGGCCCGTTTTGGTAAATCCCGCTCAACTCGCCGTTGAGTGCGGGGCAGTCCAGATGCGCAAATCCAATGTCCTCCGGCACTCGCCTCCCCGACGCGCGCAACCATTCCAGCAGTTCATCCTGCTGACCGATAACCACATCCGGTTGCCTCCGATCAATCCACCTCTCGAACTTCTCCCGTGTCCAACTCGCGTCCGGAAGGATAAAGGAAGGAGACCGAATCGACGAACGATATGGTTGCTCAACCAGAAAGCCACCAAGCCACTGGTGCAGCACTCGGTCGTCCAGGCTCTGGGGCAGCGCCAGGCCAGGCCGCTTATAACCCAGGGCGGCCAGCTTGTGCAGCAGCAGCCGCATCGACCGGAACTGGTAGTTGGAGACCCGGTGCATCGCGGGCTCCTGGATCGAATAACCAATCGCCACCGCCGCGAAGCCGCCGCAATTGAAATGAAGGCGGCCCTCCGGTTCCGGCAGCGGCGCGAACACCACGCCAGGAATGTTCCGTGTCATCAGGATTTGCACCATCCGTTCCGAGGTCATTCCCGGCTCCGCCAGCCAGAAATCCTCCAGGTGGTAGCCGTGTCGGTCCGCACCGACCGCAACACCGTCGAAAAACTCGCGGTAAAGCCTGTGTTTCTTCCACCCGTCGCGCGTGGTAAAGCTGGTCACGAAACCCAACCTCAGGTCATAATGCTCAGGCTTTCCTGCCCGCCGGTAACTCATCAACGCTGACACTAACGGATTCGGACGATATCCGAGATCGGTCGCCACCAACTGGATCTTCTGCTGCAACGCTGGCGAGACCTTGGGGTCCAAACGCAGGGCCCGGGAAACCGTCATGACGCTGACCCCGACCTCCCGGGCGATATCCTTGAGTGTGGCTGGCCGACTCATTGCGGAAGGCATCATAGCGAGCTCGTGTTACGATTAACATAAGAAACTTCTTCAAGCCCAGAAGTCGGCCTGAAATAATCCCCATTGATGCCGGACTGGCTTTAGCATTACGTGTATGGCTTGATGTTCTCGTCGACTTCCCGAAAGCCCATGCTGTTAGATTCGCTTGAAACCTTGAACCGTTCAGCTCAACGAACCGGGTTCCAACAAGTTCCCCAGGAGCCTGCTTCGATGGGCTGGTCACACGAGCGTTAGCTTAAGCCGTCCGGCCTGTTTCACTGACCACCCACCACGAAAAACCTTATGCGAAACGTTAGAATCCTGACCCTGGCCTGCTGCACGGCGGGCCTCCTCTGCTCCCCTGGCTTCGGCCAGGCTGCCAACCTCACGACAACCAACACCGTTGGAGCCAACACTGGCTGGAATACCGCCAACATCTGGAAAACCAACGGGACGGGGCCGACCGTGACGGGCCCCGTCGCTGGCAATACCTACGAATGCGTCTTCAATGGCAACCCGTTCGGAGCCAGTACTTCCAACACGCGCATGCGTAACCTCTACGCGAGCACGTCGCCCCTGTTCCAAACGTTTCCCGGCGATTCGTTGACGCTGAACACCAACACCGAGTTTCGGTTCAAGGCGGTCAGCGGAACAGCCCCAACTGTCAATTTCCCCGGTGTGGGAGGCAACCCCGGCCTCATTCTCAACGGCGGAGTGCTGAACGTCGGTGATAACATGGTTCTGCCCATAGCCGGTAAAATTCAAGCAGCTCCTGGCTCGCTGTCGTTTATCTGTCCCGGAGACAATGGAGCTGGCCCGACACCCCAGAATAACCGGACCTTCAACATTCTTGGTGATCTTTCAGGCAACGGAACGATCGTGATTTTCCAATCGCCCGGCGTTAATCCGCAGCAAATCTCGGGGAACGCAAACACGTTTTCAGGTGAATGGATCGTAAAGGCGGGCTGGCTGCAGGGCGGAGGAGCCAATTCACTGGGCACGGGCAATATCACGTGCGACCCAAATTACGCCGTGCCGCTGGACCCAGCGATCGTTGGCGGCATCACCTTCATCATGGGTCCGGCCATCGTCGAGCCTATGTATGACCACAACAGCCCCGGCACGTTGACACTGGTCAACGGCGGCCAAATGCGGCTGCATCAGAATTGCGCGTTCACGGGGGTGACCATCGAGGGGATCCCTCTCAGTCCGGGCACACATTACTACAGCGAGCTGGCGGCCAACTTCGCGGCCAATTTCCCGGCTGGCGGCTCGGGAGCACTCACCGTGCAACCTTACGGCCAATTGCCGGTCATCATCGTCAGACAGCCTCTGCCGCAGATAATGATCTACGAGGGAAGGACCGTCCGCATAACTGCGACGGCCAGCGGGCCCGGCACGATCACCTATCAGTGGCGCAAAAATGGCGCAAATCTCACCGACAGCGGGAACATTTCGGGCGCTACCACCAGCACCCTAACCATCAGCGGGCTTACTGCCAGCGACCAGGCGAGCTACACCGTGGAAGCTTCCAATGGCTCCAGTACCACTGTCAGCGCGGCCTGCAATCTCACGGTGGTGGCGCCCAGCGGCGAGACTTACGAAGCGGCAGTGATCGCCGCCAACCCAGCGGTTTATTACCGCCTTAATGAAACTGCCGACCCCGTCACGAGCCCTCCGGCATTCGACTATGCGGGCGGCGGCGTGGGCACCTACGGCACCGAGGTGCAGAACGGCGGTTCCTCTATCCCCATCCTTGGACCGTCAGCCGCGCAAGGTTTCTCTGGCTTCGGCGCGAATAACAAAGCAGCGCAGTTTACCAGCATGATGCCAGCTTCTCGAATTACCGCTCAGCCTTTCAGGCTGAACACCAACGCGGTCACAATCACTGCCTGGATCAACCCGACCACGGCTCAGACTCCTTCTGCCGGAGTGGTTTTCTGCAGGGGAAGCGGCACGGTAGCCGGCTTGAATTTCACTCCTTCAGGTGCCACCCTTGGCTACACTTGGAACAATGAAGGTGAGACCTGGCGGTGGGACTCAGGCATCACTCCACCTTCCGCACAATGGACATTCGTGGCTCTGGTTGTCTCTCCCACTAACGCGACAATTTACTCGATGAATGCCAACGGAGCGCTGCAGGCGTCCCGCCCATATAATCATGTGATTCAGAACTTCGCGGGGACGACGATGATCGGCGATGACCCTATCGACACAACCGGTAACCGCGTGTTCAACGGCGTCATTGACGACGTGGCGGTTTTCGCCGGTGCGCTGACCAAGGAACAGTTAATGGGCTTGTACGCCGCGGCGGGGGGAGCAACGACTATTGCGCCGCAAATTGCGCTGGTCCAACCCGCTTTTCAGACTCAATATCGCGGCCAGACTGCGCAATTCACAGTGGCGGCCGGCGGTTCGGAACCGTTGACTTTCCAGTGGAAAGCCGCCCCCCTGTTCAACACTGCCTACACGAACTTGGTAGAAGGTGGCAGGATTTCAGGCTCGACCACCGCGACCCTGACCATCAGCAACGTGGAGGACTGGGATGCCGCGGACTACGTCGTCGCAGTCCAGAATTCAGCGGGCACAGTCATCAGCACTCCCGCCAACCTGGCAATTTTTGCTACGACTGCGGCCGAAAACATCACCATGTCGGTGCAACAGGTTGGCGGCGCCAATTGGGATAACGGCGCCGATTGGAGCGACGGTCAACCCGCTTCCATTTCAGCGGCCGCGAAACCGGGCAGCACGTATGAACTCCTGGCCGGTTCGAGAATGCGCTCGCCGGAAACCAACCGGACGTCGCGGTTCCCTGGCCAACAGCTCACTCTTCGTGGTGACTCGGTTTGGGTGAATAATCCCGCTGCCGGCAATACAACCATCAGCGAGATCCGTTTCAAGCAGCCCAATCCGGGCCGCGTGGATTTCCCGAGACTCGTTATGAACGGCGGCCAATTGGACGTGGGCAACGACAACATCGTCGAAATCGGGGGCCGGATTGATATTCTGACCAATGCGCCGATTTACAATGATAGTGGCAATGAACGCGGCTACTACATCGACGCGTGGCTAACGGGCACTGGCACGATCGAATACCACGGTTACAGCCAGGCCGCCTTCAACCCCAATTACGTCAACAACCTCAACATCGCCGGCACAAGCAATACTTTCTCAGGCAAATGGAATGTGGTGCTGGGCACCCTCCTGGCCACTGGCCCGAATTCGCTGGGAACAAACGACATTAGTGTGGGCGCCCAGGGCGCGTTCGAGCCTGCGTATGATATCAATAACCCAAACGCAAATCTCATCCTGAACGGCCGGATGTATCTCCATCAGAACCACACATTCAAGAGCGTCTTCGTGAATGGTATGCCCTTGAATGTAGGCACGTTCACCTTCGCGGAACTGAATGCGGCCTACCCGGCAAATTTCCCGGCTTCCTGGACGCCTCAAGCCGGGGCCACCAACTTTACAGCCCCGTCAGGCAGCATCACCGTGCTGGTTCAACCAGCCCCTGTGATCTCCCAACAACCAGTGTCGGTCTCGGTTTACCCAACTGAAAATGTGCAGTTCACGGTTGTGGCTCAGGGCACGCCTCCGCTGGGTTATCGCTGGCGGAAGGCAGGAGCATTCCTATCTGATGCTGGCAACCTTTCGGGCTCACAGACTCCGGCACTGTCGATCAGCAATGTGGTTGTGGCGGACGCCGGCAATTATGACGTTGTGGTGACCAACTCGATCGGTTCCGTCACCAGCATCGTGGCTGTGCTGACTATCCTGCCTACGGGGCCGGCGATGAATCTGGCGCTCGATTATGGAGGCACCGCTATCGTGCAACCGGCAGGCAACGATTGGAATACCCCGAACCAGTGGACCGACGGGCGGCCTGCTTCGCTGTCGGCGTTAGCCATTCCGGGAAGCACCTATACTGTCCCCGCCGGCGCCCGCCTGCGTTCGCCTGTAAACGCTGCCGCCAGCGTCTTTCCCGGCGACATCCTCACCGTGAATGGCGACGGCGCCTGGATGCAGGATAGCCCCACCGCAGGGGAGATTCGCTTCAAACACGCCAACCCCGGAAGCGTGTATTTCAAGAGACTGGTCATGAACGGCGGTCAACTCGACTCAGGTGACAACGGGATTATCGCCATCCAGGGTCGGATGGACATCCTGGCCAACACCCCCATCTACGCTGATACAGGGGCCGGCCAGGATCGCCCGTGGCAAATCGATGCCTGGCTTACGGGCACCGGCAGCATCGAATATCATGCGTTCAACAACTCCTTCACCGGCAACCTGAACATCACTGGCACGAGCAACACGTTCTCAGGCACGTGGAACATTGTTCAGGGCGTCTTGTTGGGGAGTGGGCCTAATTCTCTGGGCACAAACACCATCACCATCGGTGCCAACGGCGCCCTGGAAACGCTGTACGACATCAACAATCCGCAAGGCGATCTCATTCTGGACGGCCAGATGTTCCTGCACCAGAACGATGTCTTCCATGCCGTCAGGGTGTCCGGCTTCGACCTGGCGCCGGGCACCTACACGTTCGCGCAACTCAATGCGACTTATCCCATGAACTTCCCCGCTACGTGGCCGCAGCAAATGGGCTCAGGCGTGTCTACCGGTTCTGGCAGCATCACCGTGGGGCAACCGCCGCGCGTAACGTTGCAGTTCCAGATGTCGGGCGCCAACCTGCAACTCAACTGGTCGCAGGGCATTTTGCTTGAAGCGACGGACCTGACCGGCCCGTGGACCACCAACAATGCTGCCTCAGGCGTCATCATCACACCCACCGGTCCGAGGAAGTTCTTCAAGATTCAAGTGCAGTAGGTAATTCCCAGAACGCGCCCCCGCGGACAGGATCCGCGGGGGCGCTGGTTGCTTGTTTTGTTGCAGGTCTTACGGATGAATTCAAAGCTCGCGCCGATCGCGGCAGGTCGAGCTCTAGGTTGTCTCGCTGGCTGGACCCTTTCGCTCGGGTTCTGTGTCTGCTCACTCATTCCTTCGTCCAGCGGCGCCGCCAGTCTGACCACGACCAACGTCCAGGCGGGAGGTGCGAACTGGACCGCCGCCATATGGAAAACCAACGGCGCCGGCACTGCCGTAGGCCCGCCCGTTCCCGGCAACACTTATCAGTGCATCCCGAACGGAACGCCGTTCGGCAACGGCACCAGCAATACCCGGATCCGAAATCCTGCCCTTGCCGGACTGCAGACTTTCTCTGGTGATTCGCTGACGCTCAACACCAACACCGAGCTCCGCATGAAAGCAGCCGGCGCGGTGCTGAATTTCCCCGGCGTTGGCGGCAACGCGGGCCTGATTTTGAATGGGGGGGTTCTGAATGCGGGCGACGATACTGTTTTCACCGTCACCGGCAAAATCCAGGTTGCGTCTCAGTCCTACCTTTCCGCTGGCGACAACGGCGGTGGAAACGCGAAACCCCTGCGGGGCGTCGACCTGGCAGGCCAACTCAGCGGCAACGGCACGTTGGTTTACATGCAGGCCAGCAACACCGTCGCGCAGCGGGTGTCAGGAGTCTCAAATCCGTTCAAAGGAGAATGGATCATCAAGGCCGGCTGGCTGCTGGCCTCAGGATTCGAGTCTCTGGGCACCAACAGCGTCACCGTCGATCCAGGCTTCGCTTTACCGGCGGACTTCACGGTCGTCGATGTCGCCGGTCCGGCCGTGTTCGAACCCGGCTACGATCTCAACAGCGCGGGCGTGCTGACGTTGGCCAACGGCGGCGTCATGATCCTGCACCAGAATTGCATTTTCAGCGCCGTGCGCATTGAGGGTGTTTCACTGAGCCAGGGAACGCATCCCTACGCCGAGTTGGCCGCCAACTATCCGAACAGTTTCGCAGCGGGCGGTTCGGGAAGCCTGAGGGTTCAACCCTACGGCCCTGCGCCGCCTACCGCGCCGGCGATCGTGCAGCAGCCGCCGGCGTTCATCACCCTGAACGCCGGCAGCGCCACCCAATTAGTCGCCACAGCCTCCGGCAGCCTGCCCTTATACTATCGCTGGCAAAAGGGCACTAATGCCACTTTTGTCAACCTCTCTGACTCCGGAGATGTTTCCGGGTCGTTGAGCAATATTCTCAGCTTCAGTGCGCTCGTGCCGGCGGATGGCGCCGATTACCGGCTCGTCGTCACCAACTCGGCCGGATCCGCCACCAGCCAGGTCGCCACGCTCACCGTCCTGGTGCCGGACGCCACTCATCCTACCGTCGCCAATCTCAATCCCGCCGCCGGTGCGGCTGTAAACAGCCTCACGCAGATTCGGGTGACTTTCACCAAGAACGTGATGGGAGTAATGGCGGACGACCTTCAGATTAACGGCGCCCCGGCAAGTGGCTTGTCCGGGTCCGGAGCAATATACGATTTCACCTTTAGTCAACCGTCACCCGGGACCATCACGTTAGGGTGGGACGAAAATGCGATCACCGATTTGTCCGGCAATCCATTCGACGCGCCGGGCGCCTGGACTTACACGCTGGTCGATAATCTCGCGCCCACATTGCTCGCGACCGCCCCTGTGAGCGGCGCGACGGTCGGCGTTCTGACGCAGGCTCAGGTTTCCTTTAGCGAGCCGGTCGCGGGCGTTGAGGCACTAGATTTGTTGGTTAACGGCCAACCGGCGACAAATGTTGTGGGCAGTGGTCTGGGGCCCTACGTGTTCGGTTTCCCGCAGCCCGCACAGGGGTCGGTCCAGTTCACCTGGGCTGCGAGCCATAATGTCCGCGACGTCGCGGGCAACCTCTTCCCCGGAACCGGTTGGAGCGTGTCGCTGGACTCGGCTGCGGTGTCGGCTGCGTTAACCAACGTCGTCATCAACGAGTTTCTCGCGGCGAACATAAGCAACAACGGATTGAAGGATGAAGACCTCGAATTGAGTGACTGGATTGAAATCTACAATCGGGGCGGTGTCGCGGTGAATCTGAC
>DATDCV010000587.1:0-5034 GCA_036524155.1 Verrucomicrobiia bacterium | reverse complement strand
AAGAACAACATCATCTACCAGAATGGGCACGCGGGGATCGGGTGTTATGCGGCGACGGGCAGCGGGGTGGTGGTGGACCACAATTTGGTCTATGGGAATGGGTATGGGAGCTACGATTGGCTGAGCGGGAGTTCGACGGTTACCTACACGCTGGGGACAACGGTTTCGGCGGATCCGAAGTTTGCGAACAACAGTGCGTCGGGTTTTGATGCGCATTTGAGCGGCAGCTCACCCGGGATTGGAGCGGGGCTGAATCTGTCGGCGGTATTTACCACCGACTTCGATGGCGCGACCAGGGTGTCCAGTGGGGCATGGGACCTCGGCTCTTATGTTTGCGCCAGCGCCAACACAGCGCCAACGATCACCACCATCGCCAGTCAAACGGTCGCGGCGGGAACGTCCACCGGGCCGCTGGCTTTCACGGTGGGTGACGCGCAGACTGCGGCCTCCAGCCTGACGGTCTCCGGCACTTCCTCGAGCGTTACGCTGGTGCCCAACTCCAACATCGTGTTTGGGGGAAGCGGCTCGGGCCGAACGGTGACTGTCACGCCGGCCAGTGGGCAGTCGGGCACTGCAACCATCACGCTGACCGTGAGCGATGGTTCGCTGCGCACCACCACCAGTTTCACTGTGACCGTGAATTCCGCGCTTGCGCCGGTCGTGACCTTGACGTCGCCGGTGGGCGGAACCGTGTATGCCGCCCCGGCGACCTTCAGCCTGGCGGCGAGCGTCACGGCTAATGGACATACGATTACGAAGGTGCAGTTTTACAGCGGGACCACGCTGCTCGGCGAAGACACCGCTACGCCTTATACGTTCTCTTACGGGAATGTGGCCGCGGGCAGCTACGCGTTGAGCGCCCGGGTGGTCTATGACGCGGGCAGCACGGTGTCATCAGCTTCGGCCGGCGTAACAGTCACCGCCACAAGCCCGCCTGCCGGCGGGTTGAGCTTTGCTTCACCCTCAGGTGCCATCAGTGCTCCCTTCTACATCACCAACAGCGCGATCTGCCAGCCGGTCTACACCAGCCTCAGCTCAGGGGGACGTGCCGTGTACACTTTCACCGCTCCCTCGTCGGGCGACTACCTGGTTTCGGCGCAGGTCAACGCTCCTTCGGTTGATAACAACTCGTTCTTCGTCAATATAGATGCCGAGCCGACGGACCCGCCCATGATTTGGGATATTCCAGTCACTTCCGGGCTGGTCAGCCGGACCGCGTCGTGGCGGGGCAATGGCACGATCGACGCCCCTCAGTTTGCACCCAAAGTGTTCACGCTGTCGGCCGGCACTCACCAGCTTATCGTGCGTGGACGCGAGGGTAACTGCCAGTTGGGTACAATAACCATTGCGCCAAATGGCACAACTCCTCCCGTCACAAACGCGCCGCCGGTCGTCACGCTGGCGTCGCCGGCCAATGGCGCCAGCTACACTGCGCCGGCGTCGATTAGCCTGTCGGCGACCGTCACCGATAACGGCCATACGATCACGAAAGTTCAGTTTTACAATAGCAGCACATTGCTGGGCGAAGACGCGGCGGCGCCTTACAGCTTTGCCTGGAACAACGTCGGCGCCGGCACCTATGCGCTGAGCGCTACCGCCGTCTACGACACGGGTAACACGGTCACAACGCCTCCGGCCAGCGTGACCGTCAACGCGGCGAGCACGCCCCCGGTTGTGACACTCAGTTCGCCGGCCAACGGCGCGACTTATGTCGCCCCGGCGGCGATTAGCCTGGCAGCCACCGTCACGGCGAACGGCCATACGATCACCAAAGTCCAGTTTTACAGTGGCAGTACCTTGTTGGGCGAAGATGCCGCGGCGCCCTACAGCTTTGCCTGGAACAACGTTGGCGCCGGCACTTATGCGCTGAGCGCCACCGCGGTCTATGACACTGGCAGCACGGTGGCGTCCCCTTCGGCCAATGTGACGGTAACCACCGCTCCGCCGGCCTCTTCAACAGTAAGCTTTGCATCGACCTCAGGCACCCTGAGCGCTCCGTTTTATGTCACGAACAGCGCGATCTGCCAGCCCGCCTATACCAGCCTCGCAGCCAGCGGACGCGCGGCCTATTCGTTCACGATCCCGACGACCGGTGACTACCTTGTCTCAGCGCTGGTCAATGCTCCCACGATTGACAACAACTCGCTCTTCGTCAACATCGACGCCGAGCCGACCGATCCGCTGATGGTCTGGGATGTCCTTCCTCTTACGGCAGGGTTTGCGAGCCGGACCGTATCATGGCGAGGCAATGGCACCTGTGAAACCAACCAGTTCACGCCTAAAGTGTTCAACCTGGCGGCCGGCACGCACCAACTCATCGTGCGCGGCCGGGAGGGCAACTGCCAGTTGGGGACGATCACGATTGCACCCGCAGCGGTGTTGCCTGCTCCCTGGCAGGCGCGGGATGTCGGCGCCGTTGGCCTGACCGGCAGTTCCGTCGCATCCAATGGCAGCTACACCGTCGCCGGCGCGGGCAACATCGGTGGCACGGCGGATGCCTTCCGGTTGGTTTATCAATCGCTCAGCGGGGACGGAGAGATTCGAGCGCAACTTAACTCCATTCAAAGCAGTGGCACGGGCGGGTGCGCGGGTGTCATGGTTCGGGAGAGTCTGACCAGCGGTTCGGAGTTTGCCCTCATGGGCCTCTCACCTGCCGGCTCGTTCCAGTGGCTGGTTCGCAGCAGCACGAGCGGCAGCAGCACATCGGCTGCTGTCGGCAGCGGCACGACGCCAAATACCTGGGTGCGCGTGATGCGCACCGGCGACGTCTTCTACGGCTACTGGTCGACGGACGGGCTGACGTGGACCAGCGTCGGTTCCACCACCAACGTCATGGCCGCCAATATCTATGTTGGCCTCGCTGTCGCGTCCGGCGCCACCACTGCGAACTGCACCGCTACGTTCAGCAACGTCACCGTTGTCCCGTAAGGGCTGCGCTATGACCCGAACTGCTAATGCAGTAATGGTCCTTGGTTTGGGGATGGCGGCGACCTTGCTGGCGCTGTTGGTGGCCGCTCCTGCCGCAAGAGAGCGCCCGAGCGCCGCCAGCCGGTCTGGTTCCGATTCAACTCGCGACAGCGAGGGGATTCCAGCCACCTCCGAACCGTCACTCTCTGGAGTTGAGACAGGGGGGACGCTTTCTCCTCAGGCAGTCACCATGCCTTCCAATAGGCCAGTCGCAGCGGTCGAGCCGGCGCCGGATTTTCTGACTGACGAGCGTTTGCCGGCAGTGCTCAACCTGCTGCTTGGCCAGACCAACCCGGTACGCGCGGAATTGGGCCTGAACCTCACGCGTCGGTGGGCCGAAAGCGACGGGCCAGCCGCGGCTTCGTGGGCGGAGCATCTCTCCGGCCGGCCCTTCCAGGGTGAAGCGCTGCGCCAGGCTGCGCTGGGCTGGGCTCGAACCGATTTGGCGGCGGCGAGCGCTTGGGCTAAGGGCCTGCCGGAGATCATTGACCGGCGGCCGGCACTGCTGAGTCTCGCCTATGAAGCGAGTCGTACTGAGCCGCTGGCGGCGCTGGAGCTGGCACAAGCGTTGCCGTCGACGCCTGAACGCGATGAGTTGCTGATCCATGCCGTCCGCCAATGGGCCAGTTTAGATCCCTCCGCCGAGGCGCGTTGGATGTTGACCGTGCCGGACCGTGATCTTCGCCAACGTTTGGTTTCGGCCGTGGCGGTTGCCACCGCGGAACAGGATGGCACAGGCGCGGCGACTACAGTGGCCACTTGGCTGGCAAGCGGTCCGGAGCAGCAGCGCGCCGCGGTGGCCGTCGCGCAACGCTGGGCCCAAACCTCACCCCAGGAGGCAGCCGCCTGGGTCACTTCTTTTCCCGACACGTCTACTCAAGCAGCTGCCGTCCAAAATATAGTCACCGCGTGGGCAGTTCAGGACAGCGAAACGGCCGGGGCGTGGGTGCGGGCACAGCCGGAGGGGCGCCTGCGTGAGTTAGGGTTGGAAAGCTATGCGCAAGCGACCGGCCGACGCGAAGGCGCGAGCACCGGCCCCAGGAGCGCGTCGTTGCCTTAGCCCCGCCAAGGCTTTTTCCTCGTAGGACTGGCTCTGATAAGCAAATCAGACATACGCCTCTTTTGGTGGCAGCGCGGCTGCTCCATGTTAGCGGTGTGAGTGGCAGAGTATCTGTTGGCAAAATCGGTGTCTTTTGTTTTCACCTCGGACTATCCCTGGTCCGCGTTAGAGCGGGAGACTTGTATGTTTCAACCCAAGGCAATGATGGGAACGCCGGCACGGCGGCCCAGCCGTTGCGAACCATCACCCAGGCCTATTCGCTGGCCAGCGCGGGGACCACGGTCTACGTGGCGTCGGGGGTCTACACCGACTATAGCAGCGGGTGGGGGATACACCTGGGCAAGAGCGGCACGGCCGGCAGCCCGATCACGCTCAAGTCGCAAGTGCGGGGCGGAGCCGTAATCGACGGGCAGAACACCGCGGACCACCCGGAGGGTTTTTACATCGACGGGAATTACAACGTGGTGGACGGGTTTGAGATTCGGAACTGTCCCAACGGGGGCATATCGATCTGGTCCGACGGCAACCGGATCCTCAACAACGAGATCCATCACAACGGCAACCCCGCCAGCACCAGCACCAATGGCAAGGATGGGGTGTATTCCAACGAGGGCACCAGTGGCAATTACTACGCGGCCAACTCGATTCACGACAACGGGCGGACGGGCAGCAATCTGGATCACGGGTTGTATTTGTGCGGGCAGAACGAGACGGTGATTAACAATTTGTTGTTTCGCAACGCGGCCAGCGGGCTGCAGGTGGCGGGCTACACCACGGTGAGCAACATGAAGGTGTACAACAACGTGGTGGCGTGGAACGGGACCAGCGGGATCATTTTGTGGATGGCGCTCAGCGGGGTGGATATCAAGAACAACATCATCTACCAGAATGGGCACGCGGGGATCGGGTGTTATGCGGCGACGGGCAGCGGGGTGGTGGTGGACCACAATTTGGTCTATGGGAATGGGTATGGGAGCTACGATTGGCTGAGCGGGAGTTCGACGGTT
>DATDCV010000586.1:0-2616 GCA_036524155.1 Verrucomicrobiia bacterium | reverse complement strand
GAGATCACGCCGGAAGAGTTCGCAACGGCGAAAGCGCATCAGCGTCGGCTCGCTGCTCGATAAAACCCGTAAACCTATTCCCCCACGCCCCGGTTCGCCGGGGCTCTTTTTATCCCTGGGGGCTCAATGCGTCGGTAGTGGCCAGCATCAGCATCCCAAACAAGAGCCGTAGCGCCAGTCATGGACTTCAGGTGCCGGTTGCGCCAGTGGTCCCGCATGAGCAATGGAAGCACGCTGAAAAACTGCGTGATTAGCCAAAGCCACTTCTTCATAAACCTATTTACCCATGATTGGGACGATCCTGATGCCTTCCGATTTGGCCTTCTGGACAAGCACAGCAATGTCGGCCTGCATTTTGCCGATGTTCTCCTGCATCGCGGCCATCGGGTTACGTTCCGCGCCCGTCAACGCCATCAGGTTGCCGCGAGCGAATAACTCAAGCCCGGTTGCTTTTTCCGCGAAGTCGTTGCCGAAAAGGCGAAGCGCCTTCGCCCCGAGCCCCATGTCATGCGCGGCGGCAGCACCCCGCCAGTTCTGCTGATAGGCTTTCCATTCTTCCGCGTTGGGGTTGCGCCCCATCATGTAGCGGAATCTGGCAAGCTGTTGGCGCGGATCGGCGCTTAGGATGTCATCGACGGACCAACCGGAGCGGTCTGCACGAGCCTGGGCTATCGACTGCTCTGCTTGATACTGCGCGACGGTCAGGTTGTAATACTGAAGGGCATAATCGGCTTTCTTTTTCTCAAGCGCGGCGTGCTCTTCGGCCTGCGTCTTCTGCAAATCTTGGATTTTCTTTTGCTCTTCGATCAGTGTTTTCTGGAGCTTCTTTTTTTCGGCTGTCTCGCCCTCGATGGCGTTGATCTTCTTAGCGAGGTCAAGGGCGTAGATGCGATGCCGGATTTCCTGCATCGCCAGTTGGCCGGTGTTGCGCCACGTTTCTTGAAGTTCTGCTTCAGCCTTGGCCAATTCCTTCGCTTCTTCGGCCTGCTTCTTTAGCTCTTCGGGTGTAGGCCCTGGTTTCTCGATGACTGGGGGCTTGGTAACTTCTGCGCCCCCGGTATCCAGGCGATTCAGCCCGATCTTCTCGCCGAAGTCGGATAGCTTCTTGAGTAAGCCTGCCGCAGCGAGCATCCCAAACTCTTTCATGTGCGCCAGGAACGCGCCCGATGCTGTGCGGAGATGGCCGAAGCCTGAGGCGAGCTTGTTCAGATCCTCCTGCTGCAACATGCCCTTGCTGCGGAGCGAATTCTTTTCGAGTGTCTCTACGGCTTGCTGCCAGCCCTTCCCGAAAATGTCCATCCCCAAGGCGGCTTTCTTCGCCGGGTCTTCGATCCGCATGAAGGCTTTACCCGCCTCATCGATCACAGTTTCCATCGTCTTGCCCCAGGGCGACACGCCGAGCTTTTCCAGGGCTTCGAGAGCCGACTTCTGCCCTTCCGCTGCCTGTCCAATTACGGCAGCAAAACGCGCAATGCGGCCGGTAACGGTCGAAAAATCTTCGCCCGCCTGCCGGGCCGACTTTCCAAGGTCGTAAAGGAACTTGGTCGTCACGCCCAGGTCGCGGGATTCCTTGGCCAGTTCCCAGGCGCTACGCATGAAACCGATAAAGGCTTTGAAGGGTGCCGCTACTGCGGTGACTGCAAACCCCACGGTTGCGAATCGTCCAACCAGTGAGCCGAGTGCAGAGCCCATCTCCCCAAGACCCCCTGCCCCTCCGGTGCCTTTCAAAAGCTGTTGGGACTTCTGGGAGAGTGCGCCGAGTGATCCCCAGGACTGCGGCGTGCTTTGATCCATCTTCGAGTTGAGCCGCTGCGATTCACGGTCGGCAATTCGGCCTGCCTCACGCAATCGCTTTTCAAACTCGCGCACGTCCAGGCCCATGCGAACGATCACTTCTTCTTGCGTTGTGCTCATAAACAAGTTTTACGATAACAGGGTGTCAACGTCCGACAGATCGATCTTGCGCTTGGCCGCGATCTTCTTGATCGCCTCGGGCACGATGATCGGCACGCTGGCGGTTTCATCGTTGGGCAGGGCATTGCAGACGGTTTGAGCCAGGGCGGTCCAGAGCCGAACCGCAGCGCGGTCGAGCTTCGGACCAGAAAGCTTCAAAGGTGCCAGAGCGGAATCGACACAGGCGGGAAGGTGCTCGCCCAAGAACGCAAGCGAGAGAACGAGGAAGCGGTCCTTGTAGGACTCCGGGTCAATCCCGCCGCGAGCGGAGAGCCTACCGAAAGCGGCGAAGTAATCCCGCCAGTCGGCAACGGGGTAGCGTCCGTCAGGCCGTCTGCCAGGGCTACCGGGTTGCTTGCAGTGGTAGGCGACAAGTTGCCGAGAAACGCCTAAAATGCGGGCAAGGTCGCTCTGATTGCTGGCAAAGCTTGGGGCAGTTGGGCTACGGTTCATGACAAAGAAGAATTTTACGCTGCGCGTTCACGTCACGGAACGACGACGCAGCGGCAGGGATTCGCCCCCGGCAAGAGATTCCTCCCACGCGCCACAGTGGCCGGACTCGAGCACAGCAGGCCCGCCGGCAGGCCCGCCGCACGGAAACGGGGTCTTCCTTCCGAAACGCCACAGGCCAGCCCAGGAGAGGCAGGCCAAGGCCGGGACCGT
>DATDCV010000585.1:0-8621 GCA_036524155.1 Verrucomicrobiia bacterium | reverse complement strand
GTACATTGTCATCACCTCGAAACATCACGACGGTTTTGCCATGTTCAACTCGAAGGCGTCCGACTGGAACATCCTGAAGGCGACTCCGTTCGGCCGTGACCCGTTGAAAGAGCTGGCGGCGGCCTGCAAGAAATACGGCGTCAAACTCGGGTTCTATTATTCGCAGGCTCAGGATTGGAACAACCCGGGCGGCGCCGCAGCCGGCGGACATTGGGACAAGGCGCAGGACGGCGACATGACGGCGTACATCCGCAATGTGGCGGCGCCGCAGGTGCGCGAGATCCTGAGCAATTACGGCCGCATCGCCGTGTTGTGGTGGGACACACCGGTGGATATGAACAAGGAGCGCGCGGACATGTTGATTCCCTTGCTGCGCCTGCAGCCAGGCATTATCCACAACAACCGCCTCGGTATTTACAAAGGCGATACGGAGACACCCGAGCAGTTTGTGCCCGCAACCGGCTATCCCGGCGGCCGCGATTGGGAGACCTGCATGACCATGAACGACACCTGGGGCTACAAGAGCTACGACCATAACTGGAAAAGCACGCAAACACTCGTCCGCAACCTGATTGATATCGCCAGCAAAGGCGGCAACTACCTGTTGAACGTCGGTCCCACGTCGGAAGGCCTGATCCCCGCGCCGTCGATCGAGCGGCTCCAGGAGGTCGGGAAATGGATGAAGGTGAACAGCGAGGCGATCTACGCGACGACGGCGAGCCCGTTCAAACGGCTGCCCTGGGGACGCTGCACCAAGAAAGTGTCGGCGGGCGGCGTTACGCTGTACCTGCATGTTTTTGACTGGCCGGGCGACGGCAAATTGCTGGTGCCGGGGCTGAAAAACAAAGCGGACAAAGCCTGGTTGCTGGGAGACAAAGCAACGCTCGCAACGCAAGCTAACGCCGAGGGTCTGATGATCTCTGTACCGGCGGCGGCGCCGAACCCCATCTCCTCCACCGTGGTGCTGAAAGTTTCCGGCCCGCTCGAAATCGACCAACCGCCGGCGATCGCGCAAGCCGCCGATGGCACCATCGTGCTGCCCGCCAAAGAAGCCAGCATGCACGGCGACCAAATCCAGTACGAACCGGGCGAACACCGCGACAGTATCGGTTTTTGGACCAAGCCCGACGATTGGGCCGACTGGGAGTTCGTCGTCGCCAAGCCAGGCAAATTCGAGCTGACGGCGGAAATCGCCGCGATGGGCAAATCCGCCGTCGTCGTCGCGATCGGCAGCCTGAAATCCAAGGCCGAGACTCCGAACACGGGAGACTATGGCAAGTTCGAACAAGTAAAGCTCGGCAGCCTGGAGATCAAATCCAGCGGAAAAGCCACACTTTCGATCCGCGCCGTGCCAGATGGCTGGAGCCCCGTCAACGTCAGGTCAATCCGCCTTCAGCCGACAGGTGCCCCCTAGTACGCTGGCAAGGAAGCTCCTTTACATGACGTCTGCTGAGATTCCCTCTCCTCCTTTGGAGGAGAGGGTTAGGGAGAGGAGGCACTTTGTATCGAGATGTCTTTGTCACAGTACTGGTAGGTTCGGCCGGCTCTCAACCGGGATGGACCAGCAATCGGTCCGGCTCAGGCCAGCTTGCCGCCGCTGTCAAATGACCGTTGCGCGTACGAAAGCGGGAGCACGCTCCACTCCAAATTCTTCGCGTGCGTTCGCACCTTGGCTGACGAACGTAGCCCCTGAACCAAAACGGGCGGGCCGTCTCCGGCCCGCCCGCTGCAATCAACCTCGCGTGAACACGCAAAAGTCGCAGGTTACTTGTGGTCTTTCGCCTCTTCCTGCCGTGCCTCATCAGCGGCATCGAAGGCGTGCTGCAGCGCGACGAGATCCTCGCCGGGCTTGAGCGCATCCAGAACCGCCTGCTCCGCCTTGAGTTGCTCCGGCGAATAATTGGCGGCCTTGATTGAGAGGCCGATACGCCGGTCGCTTTTGTCGATCTTAATCACGCGCGCGGTGACTTCCTGGCCCGCCTTGAGCACGTTCTTGATCTTGTCGACGCGCTCTTCGCTGATCTGCGAGATGTGCACCAGGCCGTCGATGTCATGCTTCAACCCAATAAATGCGCCGAAACTCGCCAGCTTGGTCACCTGCCCGGTTACCAGGTCGCCCACTTTGTAGAGCTGGTCGATGCTCTCCCACGGATCGACCGTCAACTGTTTCAGGCCGACCGCGATGCGTTGATTGGCTTTGTCCACTTCGAGCACCACCGCTTCGACTTCGTCGCCCTTCTTGAGCACTTCCGAAGGATGATTGATCTTGCGCGTCCAGGATATGTCGGACACGTGGATCATGCCGTCCAGGCCTTCCTCCAGCTCGATGAACGCACCGTAGCTCGTAAGGTTGCGAATCTTGCCTTTGACTTTCGTGCCCTGCACGTATTTTTCCTGGGCTTTGTCCCACGGGTTGGCTTCGAGCTGCCGCAAACCCAGCGAGATCTTCTGTTCTTCCCGGTTGATCCCCAACACTACCGCCTCGATCTCCTGGTCCTGCTTCAGCATGTCCGCCGGCCGCGCCACGCGCTTGGTCCAGGAGAGTTCGGTAACGTGAACCAGGCCCTCGACGCCAGGTTCCAATTCCACAAACGCGCCGTAAGGAACCAGGTTGACCACTTTGCCTTTGACCCGCGCGCCGACCGGATACTTCGATTCGATGCTGTCCCACGGGTTGGCGAGCTTCTGCTTCAGGCCCAGGCTGACCCGCTCTTTCTCCCGGTTGATGTCCAGCACAACCACATCGATGTCCTGTCCTACCTTCAGCAACTCCGAGGGGTGCCCGATCCTCCCCCAGCTCATGTCGGTGATGTGCAGCAATCCGTCGATCCCGTTCAGGTCGATGAACGCACCAAAATCCGTAATGTTTTTCACCGTGCCCTTCCGGATGTCGCCCGGGGTCATCTCGGTCAGCAGTTTCTGGCGCCGTTCCAACCTCTCCTGCTCGATGAGCTCGCGCCGCGACAACACGATGTTCTGCCGTTCCTGGTTGATCTTCACAACCTTGAAGTCGTAGGCATTGCCCACATACTGCGCCAGGTTCTTGGGCGTGACGATATCGATTTGCGAAGCCGGCAGAAATGCCTCCACGCCGATATTGACCAGCAGCCCGCCTTTGACGATGGCTTTGACTTTGCCCGAGATCGTTCCACCTTCGTTGCAGATGGTCAGAATCCGTTCCCAGTTCTTCTTGAACTCCGCCTTCTCTTTCGAGAGCACGACCATGCCCTCTTTGTCCTCGAGTTTCTCGATGAGCACGTCGACTTCATCGCCGACCTTCACCGTTTTAATGTCCTCGAATTCACTGGCGGGGATCACTCCCTCGCTCTTGTAGCCAATGTCCACCAGCACTTCCTTCGGGCGGACTTCGATGACGTGACCTTTGACAATATTGCCAGCCGCAAACGGCATCGTGCCGGTTTGCCGCATGGCCTCTTCCATGGTGAGCATAATTTACAGACGGACTGGTTCCTTCGGGAGAACCTTTGGGAGACTTGGTCGGCGCGGGGCTTTCCGAGCTCCATTGCCTAACGGACCAGACGTTGCAGGGGCAACGGAGGTTGAAGGTTAGGTTTTTCAGTTAACTTCTCTTTCTCAGCCTCAATGAACTTTCCGCACACGCGGCGTTCAGGCGGGCGAAAACATAGGCTTCCCACGTATCAATGCAAGGCAAAAATGCTCCAAAGTGACCGCCTCAGCGATCCAGGAGCGCCGAGTTGCACTCGGCTTAAGCGACCCGACAGCCGCTTTTAGGCCGGGTGCAACTCGGCGCTCAAAACCGGCAGGGGATACTTGAAAGCCCGACCACATCATCACCTCCGCGTCTTCCATCCCGCTCATCTCGGTGCTATGAGCTAACCTGCTGAAATCTCGCAAGATCTGTAAGATTTGGTATCCGGAATGCTGCGTTCTACCTTCGGTTTATGCCCGAACAGTCCCAGATCAGTCCAAAACGCATCCTGCTTGTTGACGACGATTCCGCCGCCCGCCAATCCATTAAACTTCTGCTATCGATCGATCGGCACCAGGTAACGGAAGCCGCGAGCAGTCCGGAGGCCCTCCGGTTGTTTGCACCCTGTCGTTTCGATCTAGCCCTGTTGGATTACTTCATGCCAAACGTTCAGGGTGACCGCCTGGCTGCCGTTCTTAGAGACCTTGACCCCATGCTGCCGATCGTGATGGTGTCTGCTTATGCCGAGAAGCTCGTCGATTCCCACCTACCCGTAAATGCCATTCTGTGCAAACCTTTCGGCATAGAGGAATTACGAAAGGCCGTCGCCGACGTCACCTCCTAATCGAATCGGGCGGCTCGACTCTAACCCTGGCCGGACCGCCCGAATGAACCCCAACAAACCACACCCCTAATAAGGGTGGTGCTGCGTTCCACTTCCACCCTCACTCAGGAGGCTGTAGATACCGATCTACGCCTTCTGAGAGCGCATAGACCGTGCCATTGTCGGCTCACTCTTGACGGAAGCCCCTCCCGTCCGCAACTTATCCCTGTCATCCGCGCCAGCCGCGGTGTCTCACTACTGCTATGCCCATTTACGAGTATGCCTGCCCAAAATGCCGGGTGATCTTCAATTTCCTCTCAAAAAAAGTCACTCCCGACAAGCTCCCTACCTGCCCCAAATGCGGCAACAAGGAAATGAAAAAGCAGGTCAGCCGCTTCGCCATGACCCGCGGCTTGAGCGAGCCAGCGGCCAAAAGTGAAGCCGCGGGCGACGAACCCCCGACACCCGACTTCGAGGATCCGCGCGTCGAACGCGCGATGATGGAGCTCGAGCGCGACATGGACCACCTGGACGAAAATAACCCCAGGCACATGGCCCACATGATGCGCAAGATGAAAGATCTAATGCCGCCCGGCACGGTCCCGAAAGAACTCGACGTGGCGATCAAGCGTCTCGAAGCCGGAGAGGACCCGGAGAAAATCGAGGCTGACATGGGGGATGTGCTCGGTGATCTAATGGGGGGGCCGGACGAGGAAGGTGGCATGGGTGGCATGGGGGCCGGGTACTCGCATGACAGTGGGCTCTATGACTATTGACCGCGGGTGAGTATCTGCTGATAAGCATTCGGGTTTGTGGGGCCTCACTTGATTCTGCGGCGCTCAAAGTTATAGTTCCAGGTGTGAGCGCGACTGACGACCAATTGATTCGGGTCTCAGTCACGCCGGGCGAACGGCTATCCGAAAGTTTGCGTGGGCTGATCCTCGCGCTGCTTCCGGTGGCTGTCGCGGTGAGCAGCGCTCTGGCCACCGACTGGCCGCAATACCGCGGCCCGACCACGGATGGAGTCTCCACCGAACCCATCTCGACTAACTGGCCCGCCGGCGGTCCTCCGATAGTGTGGTCCAACGCCTCCCTTACCAACGGGTTCAGCAGTTTCGCCGTGAGCGACGGTCGCGCTTTCACGCTGGTTTCCAGAAACAACGGCAGCGGGGGACTTTCCGAGTACTGTGTGGCGGTGGATGCCAACACGGGCGTCAACCTCTGGGCGACACCGGTCGGCGACGCGCCCTGGGACCCGGTTGCGATCGGCAACGGCGGCGACGGCACCTATCCCTATAACACGGGCGACGGGCCTCGCTCCACTCCTTCAGTCCAGTACGGCCGGGTTTTCGTCCTGTCGGGGCTGATGGCCCTGGTCTGCCTCGATGCCGCAAGCGGCTCAGTGGTGTGGAGCAACAACCTCAAGGCCTCCTTTGGGGCCAGGGAAGTCGGCAGCGGCTGGAACAATGCCGCTTCTCCGCGGTTCGACAACGATCTCATTTTCGTAAACCTCAGCACCGCGACCAATAAGAATCTCTCGGCGTTCCGCACCAGCGATGGTTCGCGCGCCTGGGGTACCTCGACTGAAACTCTCACGCACACGACGCCGATTGTCGCAAGCATTCTCGGCACGCGGCAGGTCCTGTTCGCCACGGTGACCGGTGTAGTCGGCGTGGACCGCGACACCGGCAGCAATCTCTGGAAATTTCCGTATCCCTGGGGGCAGATCTACACCTCCATGGGCGCCTCGCCGGTGGTTTACTCGAACATCGTCTTTTGCACCGCCGGGTACAATAAAGGGGCCGCCGCCTTCAGTGTCAGTTTGGTCGACGGTATCTGGTACGCGAGCACCCCCCTTTGGTACCTGACATACCCGGCTACAACCTACCAGAGTATCTGGATGACCCCGGTCGTGCACCAGGGCTACATCTATGGCCAGTTCGGCTATGGTGGTTATATTACTGGCCCACTGATTTGCCTCGAGTTGGCCACCGGCAGGTTGATGTGGTCCGTTCCCAATTTCGGCAAGGGCGGCACCATCCTCGTCAACCAGCTCTTGCTTTCACTGACCGAAGACGGCCAGGTGGTGCTGGTCCAGCCGGATCCCGCGCAGTACCGCGAGCTGGCCCGGGCGCGCGTGTTTCAATTCGGTCCTGAAAACCAGGGCAAATGTTGGAACAGTCCCGCTTACAGCAACGGCCGCATCTACGCGCGCAGCACGCGGGGCGGCGCGGCCCTCGACGTGTCGCTTCACAGCCCGCTTAAGTTCTTTCCACCGCAGATCCTGGTGGGCGGCCAGTTGGAAATCTTCGTCGGCACGGTCGACGGGTCGCCTATTTCCGCCGACCGCCTGGCGCGGATCGCGCTCCACGCCTCCGACCATCTGGATGGTTTGCCGGACAACTGGCCGATAATCACCGGCTCGCTGGTGCTGACTTCTGACGGCCGGCTGCGTTTTACCAACGCCCTCGATGCCGCGCAGTCGCAGCGGTTCTACACCGTCGTCGAAACCCCTTAACCAGGACTTCCGAGTGATCCCGCCGCGCCCCTCAACTAACCACCCGGCCCGACAGCGCGCTTTCACGTTGATCGAGTTGCTGGTCGTCATCGCGATCATTGCGATTCTCGCGGCCCTGCTGCTGCCGGCGCTGTCGGGCGCCAAAGAACGAGCCAAACGCACGAATTGCCTCAACAACCAGCGGCAATTCCTGCTGGCGGCGCATTTGTACGCGGACGACTCGAACCAGTGGCTTCCCAACGGCGCTTCCGAGTATGGCGTGCAGGACGATTCCATTCCCGTTCTCTCTACCAACATGCGCACCCGCATGATCCAGTACGCCGGCACCTACAAAATTCTCGGCTGCCCCAGCCTCGGGGCGCCGTTTAACACCGAGCAAGGCTGGCTCGACCAGGGCTACGGCTACGTCCTCGGCTACAATTACCTCGGCGGCCACGCCAACACTCCCTGGCCTCCTATCACCGGCACCGCCATTTGGGCCTCGCCCCAAAAGGCCGGCGGAGACAGTGTGAACATGGATCCTCGCGCCCCACTCTTCACTGACCTCAACGATTGGTCGCCGGGCTACGGCAGCGCGGTCGCTCCTCACTCGAAAGCCGGGCCCATCATGCTGGGCGGCGATTTCGGCACCGCCGACCCCGAAGGCAAAACCTCGGCGGACCTCGGCGCGCAGGGTGGCAACGTCGGTCTGCTGGACGGCTCCGTCTCGTGGAAGCGCATCAAGGACATGCGCATCTATCGCGGCTCGCAGAAGTACGACACGGACGGCTGCTGGGCCATGTGGTAATCCCGGCGCGCGGACTTCAGTCCGCAGCAACTCACCTGCGTCCCACGCGTTCTAAACTCCAACAAACTTTGTTCACGAACATTTCTGCGGACTGAAGTCCGCGCGCCGGGACGGGCGGACCTCCCGCCAACCGGCCGCTTTCACCGAACCTCGCTTCGGGTCAACGCCACTTTGGCCTGCGCCTGGCATCGCATCTGCAAAACCGCCATGAACGCACTCACGAATCGCTCCCCCTCCTCCTTGGTCCCTACTCGCACCTGCGCCTCTGCCAGCGCGGAGCCGGGCACCGTTTTTACTATCAACCGCTCCCCCAGCGCCGGTTTCAGCCCCGCCTCCTTTGCCACGTCGTACTTGAGCTTCGCCGAACGCGCCTGGCCCATCACAAACTCCACTTGCTCTTTCGGCGCGACTGAAAAGCTCAGCCTCACTTCGACCGGCGGCCGGGAGCCGGTCCGGTGAAACACCAGGGCCCAAACGCCCAGGCCCGCCACCGTCACTAGCACAAGCCCGGCTGCAATCTTTCCCTTCATTGGTCGGTGTGGGGCGGTGCGCCGGAGACTCGTTGCCTCGGACCAAACCTGGTCGCTAGCCTCCGACACCCCCCCTAACCAACATACGGCCCCCGCTTCGCCCGGTCAAACTGCCCACAGTCGTATCGCCTCAGTCTTGGGTCGGAGCGCCGATTTCTAATCGGCTTAAGCGAGCCGACGGTCGATGGTAAGCCGAGTGCAACTCGGCGCTCCGACCCAAGACTGAGGGGTACCCGCAGTCAGCGCTTCTCGTTTTGGCATTTCCGGGTTTCAGGACTGTCGCTTTTGCCGAACTCAGAACCTCACACCCACGGTGACCATCACCGCATGGCTGAGGAAGTCATAGGTGCCATCAGCGCGCTGGGGCAGGCGATTGCCACGCGCGATCTGCTTGACCGCCCCTTCGTTGATATCGCACACGGCTGCGACCCGGCAGTGAGGGTTGGCCTGGAAGCCAAGCAGGCTGTCGCGCGAGCCGTAGCCACCGGCAACGCCGATGATACCAACGCCCA
>DATDCV010000584.1:0-22814 GCA_036524155.1 Verrucomicrobiia bacterium | reverse complement strand
AAGAACAACATCATCTACCAGAATGGGCACGCGGGGATCGGGTGTTATGCGGCGACGGGCAGCGGGGTGGTGGTGGACCACAATTTGGTCTATGGGAATGGGTATGGGAGCTACGATTGGCTGAGCGGGAGTTCGACGGTTGCCTACGCGCTGGGGACAACGGTTTCGGCGGATCCAAAGTTTGCCAACAACAGTGCGTCGGGTTTTGATGCGCATTTTAGCGGCAGCTCACCCGCGATTGGAGCGGGGCTGAATCTGTCTGGGACTTTTGCGGCCGACAAGGATGGCGCGGCGCGGCCCGCCTCCGGCTCCTGGGACCTTGGCGCCTATGCCTTCGTCGCCGCCGTCGCGCCGCCGGCCTTGCGGATCAGCGTCCGGTCCGGAAATTTCGAGCTCCGCTGGTCGACCAACTCGGGGAACTGGATCCTGCAGTCTCGCTCAATCGCGTCACCGGGAAGCGCCTGGGCGGACGTGATCACTTCGCCGGTCATCGACGGCGACACTTACCTCGTCAGCCATCCCGGCCTGGGGGACGGCAGTTTGTACCGGCTGCGAGTTCCGTAATCCCTCGGCCGCCTGCGCACTTCGAACGGCCGGCCGGGGTGTCGAGGCTTGACCTTCTTTTTCGTAACGCGTGCGGCTCCGGAAGCGGGCGCGGGAGGGTCCAGTTGATGCGGCGACATATTAGTCATTCTACTGCAAGACATAACGCCGACGAATTAGGGCGTACACCCCATAGATGCTCCGCTGGTCCTCGGCTACGGTTCACTCCGTTAACCGAGCGCCTCATGCCAGAGATGCGTCTTGGCAGTCCGGCGGGAATGCCCGACCGGACCCGGCCAAGGGCATGGGTGCAGTATTTGAGCAAAACAGGAGATGGAAGACCCATCCTCACCAATGGCGGAGCTTTGCACTGGCGCGGTCGAGCCGGCTTGGTTTTGTGTCCGGTCCCACTTGAAGCATGAGCACATCGCCGCGGCGCACTTGCGTTTGATACCGGGCCTCGAGGTGTTTAATCCGCAAGTGCGGCTGCTGCGTTCGACGCGGCGCGGGAGGTTTTGGAGCACGGAGTCTCTTTTCCCGAACTACCTGTTCGCGCGGTTTGTGCTCGAGTCGATGCTTGAACGGGTCCGGTGCACACCGTCGGTCAAGGGAGTGCTGCAATTCGGCAGCCGAATCCCGGCGATCCCGGTCGCCGTGATTCAGGCATGCCGGAGGGAACTCGAGGAAATGAAGTCGAAGGTGTTGATCGAGGCGCCGGACGAAGGACAGGAAGTGGAAGTGGCGGACGGTCCAATGCGGGGGTTGAAAGGGCCGGTGATGAAGGTTTTGCCGGCCAGGCAGCGCGTGCAGGTACTGCTTGAAGTGATGGGCCGTTCGATTGCGACCGAGTTGAGCCTGTCGCTGGTCCTTTTCGAGAGAAAGACGGCGGCGGCGCTGGTGCTGGAGAAGGCGGTCGAAAGTCGCCAAGGAGGTGGGGGATGGGAAAATCAAGGCTGGGGAGCGGGCACGTGGTCGCGGGTGGGCGCCAACGGGGCGCTGGGGCAGGCGGCCGTCTGAGGGTCGCAACCGGGGGCTTGTTTACGAGGTCGTGGCCCATGATCAGTGTGTGCCGGCGCGCCGGTTGGCTTGCGTTTGGCGCGCTGTTGGCCTGCATCAGGCTGGAAGCTGATAATCTATTTGTGGCTCCGGACGGGACCTCGTTTGGCACCGGCAGCGTGGACGCGCCCTACAGTCTGGCGGCCGCGCTTTCTGGCCAGGTCAGTCAGCCGGGCGACACGTTCTGGCTGCGCGGCGGCGACTACAAACTGGGGCACTTGGACACAACCATTGAGGGGGCCCCGGGGCTGCCGATCACGTTTCGGCAGGCGGGCGGCGAGAGGGCGCGCATTGACGGCTCGTTCAGCATCTTCAACAGCGCCGGGTACCTGGTGTTCCGGGATTTCGAAATGTACAGCTCGGACACGAACCGCGTGAGTTCGCAAACCGGGGTAGGTTTCAGCCCCACGGATATCAGCATTATTCCGGGAGTGAACTGTTTCGCGGCCAATTGCAGCTTCATCAACCTGGTTGTGCACGACCAGACGCGGCACGGCATCTACATTTCCCAGGACTCGACAAATGCTCTTGTGTACGGGTGCCTCATTTACAACAACGGCTGGGCGTCGCCGGACAATGCCGAGGGCCACGGGATTTACGCCCAGGGTGAGGGGGGGATGCGGACCATCACCGATAATATCGTTTTCAATAATTGCGGGGCAAACCTCCACATTTACGAAAACGGGATTGGGCGGAATCTGGTGGGGGTGACGCTGAATGGAAATACTGCGTTTCATGCCGGCGCCATCCAGTCCGTGCGAGCTTACCGGGACTGGGTTGTGGGGGTGGATTCCCCGGGTGGGTACGCCGACCGGATGCTGCTGGAGGGAAACATGGGTTATCAAGATCCCGCCGTGCCCGTTTACCCAGAAATCCAGATCGGCCGGGATGCAACCAATGGAAGCGTGGTCCTGGTGAACAACTACATGCCGCTGGGCTTGCTGATGAACACCTGGCTCAGCGCTACGGTCTCGGGGAATCTTTTTGCGCCGCCGCTGACAAACTTTGTGGTCAGATTGAACCGTTCCCAGGCGCCGCTCAACGCGCGGTGGGAGCGGAATACCTACGTCAGTACTCCCGCGGGCAATCAGATGTTGCTGGACTCCACGCCGTATAGTTTTTCGGCGTGGCAGCAGGCGACTGGTTTTGATCGCGAGAGCACCTTTGTGATGGGCGGCTTGCGTGGCACCCGGGTGTTTGTGCGCCCCAACCAATACGAGCCCGGGCGGGCCAATATTATCGTATACAACTGGGACGGCCTGGATAATGTCGCCGTCGACGTCAGTTCGGTGGTGTCGCCGGGAGCCACTTTCGAGGTGCGCAACGCGCAGGAATTCCTGGCGGCACCCTTGCTCAGCGGGACTTATGATGGTCAACTGCTGTTGCTGCCGATGACCAACCTGACCGCGGCCGTGCCGAACGGACCGTTAACCGCTCCGGTGCCGGCCGGGCCAACATTCAATGTTTTCGTGCTGCAGAGCTATGACAGCGCCCTGCAGATCACACAGTCGCAGGGTTTCCTCCACCTGTCCTGGCCGATCGGCAGCGGCCTGCACGTTCTACAGTCCTCCGGGAGCCTGCAGATTCCCGCCGGATGGACAAATTGCCTCACCGACCCCATCGCGGTCGGTGACCAGTTCAGGGTTACAGAACCGGTAACCTCGGCCGGGAAATTTTATCGGCTGACAATTCGGTAGTACGGGATTACTTTGTCGCCCATAAACCCATGGGCAATTCTTTTCTTCAACCGAGGCGCCTTAAGTTTTTCTTGAAATCGTGTTTGTTATTGCTTGGTTGCGGCGGAGCTCTCCTGGAGGGCTGGGGGCTGGCCCAGGACCGGGAATCGCTGGCTGGCGAAAGCGCCGCTCAGACCTTGAAAGACTCCGTCCAGGCCCAGGCACGCCAATATAACTGGCACTACGGCCCGGTGTATCTCCAGGCTGGCGCCGGCGTGCGGTTCGGGTATACGGATAACGTTCTTTATTCGGACAAAGACCGAAAAGATGACTTTCTCATCAACCCGGAAGTGAACCTGGGGGCGTTCGTCCAAGTTTCGGAGCTCAATGCACTCAAGGTGTCCTTGGGGGTTGGATATGAGTACTACGTCAATAATACCGTGCTCAACTCCGACCTCCCGCTCATCAATCCGGATTCAGAGCTGAGTTTCAACCTGTTTGTCGGCGATTTCCACTTCCGGTTTCACGAGAAATTCACTTACCAGGAAAGCCTGTTTTTCAACAGTGTTCCCTATCAGCAGAATCTATTCTACAATATCACGACTTCGGGACGATTTACCCGGTGGGACAATATGGCTGGCTTTGACGTCGACTGGGACCTGAACAAAGTCATCCTGTCGGCCACCTACAACCATGAGAATTTCGTCAGCACCACCGCGAGCTATGATTACCTGACGCGGGCTTCCGAGTGGTTCACCGCCAGTGCTTCGTTTCTTCTGGGGGATCACTTCAAGGCCGGCGTGGAAGGCCAGGCCGGGCTGCACTATTACGACTCTGAGGTGGTGCTGAACGACCACTGGCAGGCCAGAGGCGGGCCGTTCGCCGAGGTCAGCCTCCCCGAGAAGATCACGTTCCGGGCGGGGGGCGGGTACGACACCGCTCGGTACGGATCGGCCGCCAGGAGCAGTGATTTTGAAACTTATTACGCCTATGGCAGAGTCAGCCAGGAAACGCGGCTTTTTACCCATTCGATTACGGGCGGTCGCGAGCACGCCCTGGGACAAAATGCCAACAACTGGCAGACGACTTACGTTCGCTATGCGATTGCTTCGCCCGTGATCGAGCACGTCGAGTTAAGCGCCAACGCGTCGGTCAACTTCGCCCGTGAATATGGCGGCGCCTTCACCGAAGACTTTACGTATTACATCGTCGGTCTTCGGGCGGGCTGGCAATTCCACAAATACTGGCGCACGGACGTGGGCTACGAGTACATGCTGAAGAACTCGGATCTTCCGCTCCGGGATTTTTACCGGAACCGCGTTACGTTGGGTTTGACATTCGCTTTCTAAGACTCGTTCGGAATATCCAAACAGGCTTCAAGCCGCCGCCGCGCGATCCCGCTCTGCGGCTGAGGCGACCCACTGCGGTCCAGAAGCCAGCTGCCTCGTCGTCTGCGCTCCAGAGCACTCCAAGCCAGGCTTTCTTTTATGAAACGTCTTTTTCTTCTAACCGCTTTTTGCCTGTGTGGTCTTGATCCTGGCGTTGCCGGCGCCGCCGAAACCAACGGGGTGGTCCTGGCGGAGACCGTCAAATCAATGGACCTGCTCGATAACCGCCAGACGCTTGGGCCGGGCGATCGGGTCACCTACCGCGTCATCGAGGATCAGGACGACCCGCGCTCGCTGACGATCACGGACTCTGGAGATTTGGAGGTCCCGTATCTGGGCCTCGTGCACGCCGCGGGGAAGACCAGCCTGGTCCTGGCGAACGAAATCAAGGGCCTGCTCGAACAGAAACTCTATTATCAGGCGAGCGTCATCGTCGCGGTGGAACTGGCCAACAAAACGCGCGTCACGGGCAAAGTCTATGTCACCGGCCAGGTGAGGAACAAGGGAGGGTATGATATCCCGGCGGGCGAGACGCTGACCGTCAGCAAAGCGATTCTGAATGCCGGCGGATTCAGCGATTTTTCTGACAAAAAGAACGTGCGGCTGATCCGCAAAACCGCCGGAGGGCAGCAGACCTTTACTATCAACGTGCTCAACGTTTGGGACAAAAGCCAGTTGGAACAGGATCTTGTTGTTCAGCCGAACGATCTGATCGTCGTGCCGGCGCGCCTGGTGAACTACTAACCCACCACGTTCTATGAATAACAACCAGCAGCTCACTACTCCGGTCGTCGATTTCCTGGCGACCTCCGACCGGTTTGTTTCCAGTTCGCGGCTGCACGGCCGGCTGCACCGCTACCAACTCCTGCTTCGCCGCTGGTGGTGGCTCGTTTGCCTGATCCTGCTGATGGTGGTCGCCCCGGTCTATTTATTCACGGTGCAGCTGCCTCCGGCCTATCAGTCCAAAGCCAGAATGTGGCTGACGGGCCGGCTCAACCTTAACGAAGGCCGCCTTTACACGGAGGAATTGGTTGATTACCTGAGCACCCAGGCTGAATTGCTGCGCAGCTCCACGATCCAGCAGCGCGCGCTCGCCAAGCTACGTCGCGATTTCACCAACGATTTCACCACCGCGGCCGCGGGCGGCAGCCGGGGCAACCTGTCGCTGGTCCAGCAAGCCAGGAAACTCGTAAAAGACCTGGTTGGGCAGGACAGCAGCACAACCAACGCCCCCGAGGAGGCCTTTCCGTTCACTTTGAAGGTCGCCGAAGGGGCCAAGAGCAGCATTCTGGAGCTCCGGGTTACGGGGACTGAGCCGGCCTCCACCCGGGCCTTCCTGAGCCGGCTGATGGAGGAGTACTTCGCTTTCAAAAAGGAGCACCGCCAGCAAACCACGGATCGGACCCTGGCCTCGGTTACTGCCGAGATTCGGCAGTTGGCGGAGGAACTCAAGGCTCAGCAGGAGAAAGTCTACGCGTTTCAGAGCTCGAACAACGTGGTTTTCCTGCAAGAGCAAGGCACCAGCGCGGGCGGTTACCTCGCGCTGCTAAACCGGCAGATCGCAACTCTCCGCACCCAACTGCAACTTCTGCAGCGGCTGCAGCCTGAGCAATGGATCGACACTGAATCAAGGCGGAGCGCGTCGAATTCCGGTGATTCTGAAGAGGCCGCCGCCCGGGACACGCTGGTAAGTCTCGCCGGTCCCCGCGCGGATTTGTTTCGGGCCAACCAGCAGATGCAGTTGCTTAAAGCCAAACGGGAGGAGTTAGGTCGCTTCTTGCGTCCGGCTCATCCCAAAATCATCAAGCTGGACGAGGAAATCGCGACGCAGGAGAGGTTGGTCAACATCTCCAGGGCCGAGACGCTCCAGCAACTCGCTAATCGCCGGCAGGCGCTCCAATTGGAACTCACCAACCTGCAATCCGCCTTTGGCGAAGAGGATGTCAAGGCCCTCGAATCCAGCCGGAAGATGGCGGATTACGACCGGATGCGGCTGGATCTGCGCCGGCTCGAGGCCTCCTACGATCGGCTGCTGGGCGTGATTCAGACGGTAGATGTGAGCAAAACGGTGGACCAGGAGAATGTGGGCGTTCTCGAACCGGCCTCCGTCGCCCGCCCGATTCCCCGGCTGGTCCGGAACACGGCGCTGGCGCTGCTGGCCGCCTTGGCGCTTAGCGTCGCCGTCGTCTATTGCCTGGGGGTGTTCGACGACCGTTTCGCGTCGCCGCTCGAGTTGGCCGACTGCCTCTCGGCGGAGGTTCTGGGGCAGATACCGGCGATTTCCCTCAAACACCCAAAGGGCCAATTGGCGCCGTCGTTTTTCGAGCGGCAGCGCTTCGAGTTCCTCGAGTCATTTCGCAACCTCCGGTCCTCGCTGCTGTTCATGCGCAACGGCGAGACCCGGCCCAAGACCATCTTGATCACCAGCTCCCTCCCCAGAGAGGGCAAATCGACGGTCACTCTCTACCTGGCCGCCACGATGGCGATGGCCAATTCACGGGTGCTGCTCGTTGATGGCGACATGCGGCGGGCCTCGCTGCACAAGTTCTTCGGCGCGGCTCCCTTTCCCGGCTTGGCGGAGGTTTTGAACGGGGAGGTCTCCCCCGGAGACGTGATTGTCCAGTGCGGCCTGGACAACCTGTTCCTGTTGCCCGCGGGCGCGGCGAGACGCAACCCCGGGGAACTCGTGCTGAGCCCCGAGTGGAGCCGGGTCATGGCTGAGCTCTATCCCCATTTCGATTACATTCTGATCGACTCGCCCCCGTTGCTGGCGACAGACGACGCGGCCTCTCTGGCCCCCACGGTAGACGGAGTCGTGATGATTGTTCGCGGCCTGTTTACCTCGGCCAGGCAGGCACACCGCGGGCTGGATTTATTGAGGCAACGCCAGGCCCACGTCCTGGGGTTAGTATTCAACCGCGCCCGGTCTTCGGCATATGAGTATCACTCATATCAGCACTTTCAGGGTCAGTACCGGTGGCATCCGCAAACCTCCGCGGCGCCACCGGCGCTGGCCTACGACCCGGCTCCGCAGCCAGGCAAGAGTCAGGTGGCCTAAGGCAAGGTATGGGCAGCATCGGCACAGCAATTGTAGCGGCGCCATCAGGTGTGACCAAAGCGCAACCCGGGCGCTTTGGCATCAACCTGGTCAGCAATGTGGGCCAATTGGGTCTGAGCATTGTTGTCGGCGCCTGGTACGTGCCGTTTCTGGTGCGGAAACTGGGTCCGGCGGCGTATGGCCTGATCCCGCTCGCCAGCTCGATAACCTCGTACATGGCTCTCATAACCCTGGGGCTGAATTCCGCCGTCGGCCGTTACCTGACTATTGCGTTCGAACAGGGAGATCAGGAGCGAGCCAACCGGATCTTTAACACGTCGTTCTGGGGGAGCATCGTTTTGACGGGGTTCCTGCTGGTTCCCGCAACCCTGGGCGTTGCGTTCGTTGAGCATCTCATCCGGGTGCCCGAGGGGTTCGAAATTCAGGCGCGGTGGCTCTTTGCGGCCACCACCGCGGCGTTCTTGCTCAACGAGATAAAAACTCCCTTTGATGTGTCGTCGTTCTGCCGCAACCGGTTTGACCTGCGCAATGTCGTGGCGGTCGGCGAGGTCCTGGTGCGGGTTGGCCTGGTGGTTGCGCTGTTCTACGCCCTGTCGCCGAGCATCAATTTTGTCGGTTTTGGGATCTTTACCGGCACGGTGGTTTCCGCGGCAGGCGCGGTCTGGTTGTGGCGGGTGCTGACGCCGAGTTTGCGGGTGAACTTGCGGCATTTCGACTGGGGGATCCTGCGTGAGTTGACGGGCACCGGGGGCTGGGTGGTGATCAATCACGTCGGCGCGATTCTTTACCTGAGCATCGATTTGCTGGTGGCGAACCGCCTGTTTGGCGCGGAGCAAGGCGGCCGTTACGCGGCGGTGCTGCAGCTCCCGCTGCTGATCCGCACCCTGGGCAGCACGATTGGCGCGGTGTTTTCGCCGACGGTGTTGTATTACTACGCGCGGCGCGACCTCGACGGATTGATGACCTATCTGGCGCGGACAGTGAAGTGCCTGGGGTTGATGTTGGCACTGCCGATCTCGCTGTTGTGCGGTTTCGCTGAACCGGTGCTCCGCCTGTGGCTGGGACTGGGGTTCAGCGGTTTGCACCCGTTGCTGTTCCTGATGGCGGCGCATCTGTGCATTAATGTGCCTATCCTGCCTTTGCTGGGGCTGCAGCTCGCCACTAACCGGGTGAAAGTCCCCGGCCTGGTCACCCTGGTGATGGGCCTGGCCAACCTGGGTCTGGCGCTGCTGCTGGCGGGACCGATGCACTGGGGTCTTTACGGAATCGCTGGGGCCGGCGCGATCATGCTCACTGTTAAGAATGTCCTTTTCACTCCCATTTACGGCGCGCACGTGCTGGGAAAAACCTCCGGGATATTTTTCCGGGAACTGGCGCTCATTGTGGGAGTGACTGCTGTCACCGTTGTGGTTTGCCGCGGAGTCCTGTGGGCGCAGCCAATTGCCGGCTGGAGCCAGCTTGTGCTGGCCAGCGCCGCCGTTTCTGCTCTCTACGGCATGGTGGTTTACCGGTTCATCCTGTCGGTGGACGAGCGCAAGATGGTGCGCAAGATGGTTCCCTTCCTCAAGGGCTGAGTCGAAAGACGCGACACGGAAAACCCCAAGAATACGCGGGGCGTTTATGGCGGAAACGAGGATTCTGATCGGCGGGGATTTATGCCCCACCAACGCTAACGCCGAATATTTCTGCAACGGCGACGCCCGCGCTTTGTTCCATGATTTGCTCGAGGAGTTTGAGGCCGCCGATCTTGCGGTGGCGAACCTGGAGTGCCCGCTGGTCGAGCGGAAGAGCCCCATCCCCAAAACCGGGCCGGTGCTGGAGGGCGCGAGCGAAGCCGTCGAGGGCATCGCGCGCAGTCACATCCGGTGCCTGGGACTGGCCAACAATCACATCCTGGATCACGGGGCGGCCGGCCTGGAAAACACGCTTCGGGTCTGCGCCACGGCCGGCATACAAACCTTCGGGGCCGGCCGGAACCTGGAGGAAGCCGGTCGGGCGCTGGTGGTGAACGCGGGACCGCTGCGGATCGGGCTGGTCGGAGCTTCAGAGCAGGAGTGGTCGATCGCCACCGCGCGCTGTCCCGGCGCAAACCCGATGGACCTGATTGATTGCGCCCGAACGCTCAACCGCCTCAGAGAGGATGTGGATTTTTCAATCGTCCTGCTCCACGACGGCGCGGAATATTACCCGTTTCCCAGCCCGCGCCTCCGGAAAGTGTGCCGGTTCCTGGTCGACCAGGGGGCCGGGTTGGTGGTGTGTCAGCATTCTCACTGCGCGGGGGCGTTCGAAGCCTACGGTCGTGGCCATATCGTCTACGGCCAGGGAAATCTGATCTCCGATTCGTC
Organism: Verrucomicrobiia bacterium; assembly: GCA_036524155.1. Classification (GTDB taxonomy): domain Bacteria; phylum Verrucomicrobiota; class Verrucomicrobiia; order Limisphaerales; family UBA8199; genus DATDCV01. The sequence goes on along the minus strand of DATDCV010000584.1, from coordinate 12,748 downwards.
GGGGAGAGACGGTGGCTGGCACGAGGGTTTTTTGATCCGGCTGGCGATATCCTCCGACCTTAGCGCGAACTGGCAACCGGTCACCTACACTCAATCCGACCCGCCTCCGGGGGCGCGGCGAATGCCGCCCGAACGCGAGCGCCTGTTCCTGGAAGCGTTGGCCGAGCGCTCGAGGGCGATCCTGGATGATGCGTTCGTGGCGCGGTCCTGGGAGCAATTCTGTCAGCGGCAGCGGCATTCTCTAATGAGTTTTGTTTTGGGGCACGGGCGGCTGTTGCGCCGGCTTAATCAAACGGGCGGGATCGTAAGGCATGTGCACGGAAAGCAGCGGCTCCGTGAGATCAAGAACTGCGTCGTGTCTGACACCAACCGGGAGGTCTTCCTGCAGGCGTTGGATCAATACCTGGAAGAGAACTGAACTGGAACTGACGGAAGTTGGGCTCGAAAGCCCGAAAATGAATTGGAGGAAGACAACCTACTTGTCGTATGCCGGGTTGCGCGGCTACGGCTTCCCGTCCTTTTTGAGACGGTATCGGCGGGAGCACCAGCGCGGGCTTGGCGCCGAGGTTACGGAGGAAGCCCTCGTACGATTGCTCGTGCATTGCCGGGGCGCCGTGCCGTACTACGCCGAGCTGCTGGAGGCTGCCGGTGAAATGGGCGACGCCGACCCGCGGGAATACCTGCGGCGGCTTCCGGTGTTAACCAAGGAGAAGATTCGGTCCCGGCAGAAAGACCTGGAATCCCGCGACCTGGCGCGCCGGAGATGGAGCTACAACACTTCGGGCGGTTCGACCGGCGAGCCGGTTCGGTTGGTCCAGGACCGGGAGTACGAAGACCGCAGCAAAGGTATTAGCCTGTTATTCTTTTCCCTGATCGGCTGTGACGTGGGCCAGCCTATGGTCCGGCTTTGGGGTTCAGAGCGCGACATCGAAGGAGGCGCCGATTCCCGCCGGGCCCAGTTCTTCAACTGGCTCATAAGCACCACCTGGCTTAACGCGTTTCGCATGTCGCCGCAACGTATGCGTCAATATGTCGAGGTGCTGAACCGGACGCGGCCGCGAATGATTCTTTCGTATGCGCAAGCGGCCTACGAGCTGGCTCGATTCATCGAACAGGAAGGCGTCGCGCTCGAGCCTCAGCACGCCGTCGTTACTTCAGCCGGCACCCTTTATCCCTTCATGCGGGACCAGATCGCGCGCGTGTTCGGTTGCCCGGTCTATAATTTGTACGGGTCGCGGGAGGTGAGCGACGTGGCCTGCGAGCTTCCTGGGGTTGAGGGCCTGTGGGTCGCGCCTTGGGGCAACTTCGTCGAGATCCTGGACGAGCAGGGCCTGCCCGTCGAGCCGGGCAACGAAGGGAACATCGTGATCACCTGCCTGACGAATTATGCGATGCCACTGGTCCGTTACTGGATTGGCGATCGGGGCGCGCTGATGGCCTATCCGACCGGCGGCAGTCCAGGCCCGCAGGTGCTGAAACGGGTTTCGGGACGCAACGTGGACGTATTCAGGACCCGCGACCAGACCTTGGTTGACGGCGAGTATTTCACCCACCTGCTCTATTTCCGCCCCTGGGTCCGGAAATTCCAGGTAGTCCAGAAGAGCCCTGACCAGGTCCTGTTCCGGTTGGTCAGGGCCAACGGCGAGCCGCCGCGTGGTGAACTTGATGAGATTGCCGCCAAAGCGCGCCTGGTGATGGGTTCCGATTGCCGGGTTGATTTTGAGTTCGTGTCCGAGCTGCGGCCTCACCCGTCCGGAAAGTTCCGTTACACGATTTCGGAGTTGCTGGCGTAGCGCGGAGATTCTGAACGATGCACATTTACCAATCACGTTTTCTCGTTCGCGGTGAGGTGTGGTATGACCACGAACCGGAGCGGACCCCGGTCGACTGGATCTTCTACCGGCAGAGTCCGCGCCCAATCCCGGGGGCCCGGTGCGAGTCCTTTTACACGCGGCTGCTGGACCTGACTCAACCCCCGGACGAACTACTGGGGCAAATGAGTGGTTCCACGACATACAAAATCAGGCGCGCTCGCGACAAGGACAAGGTCCGGTGTGAGTGCCGGGAAGCGCCCGACGTGGCGACGCTCGATCGTTTCGAGGAGATCTACGAGCGCTTTGCCGCCATCAAAGGCCTGCCGTCGCTGGACCGCGCGCTGTTGGACCGCTTGGCGGTGGACGGTTGCCTTGAGCTGTCGCTGGCTGCGAATGCTCAAGGCGAGCCGCTGGCCTATCACGTCTATTATCGTGATTCCAGGCGCAGTTGCCTGCTGCACGCGGCGTCACTTTACCAGTTGGTGGCTGACAGCGCCGCGCGGAACGCCATGGGCCGGGCGAATCGCTACCTTTTCTGGTGCGATATGCTGCGGCACCAAGAGCGCGGGCTAAAATACTTCGATTTCGGCGGGTGGTACCCTGGGAACACTGACAAGGCGCTGCTCGATATTAACCAATTCAAGGCGGGGTTCGGCGGACAGGTGGTGCGCGAGTACAACTGCGAGCAGATTCTCTCTTTCAAAGGCAGAGTCGTGCTCACGGCGGCGGCGGTGCTGAGCAAGGTGAAGGCGCGTCTCCGGAAACCGCAAATCGGCGGTTGCCAGCGCTCCCCGGAAGCGAACGGCGAGGAAGCCGACGCGCGGCGTCCCGGCGCGGCCGCTGGAGTTGAGACGGGCGAGTGGAGCGCGCCGGAGCCCGCCAAGTGAGGTGCGGATGATCATCGATCACATCGGGATCGTGGTGCCTTCACTGGAACAGGCCATCCAGAGGTGGGAAGTGTTGTTTGGTTACCGCGTGAATTCGGACATTGTTTTGAACACGCGCCAGAAGGTCAGGGTGGTCTTTCTTTCCAAGCCGGGCTCCCTGACGGTGAAATTAATCGAACCCTCAGGGCCCGATTCGCCGGCCTTTCAGGCCGCGCGCAGGGGTGGCGGGCTACACCACCTGTGCTTCCGGTGCGCCGATATGGACGCGGAAATCCCGCGGCTCCAGGAACAGGGAGCAAAGCTGCTTGTGCCGCCTCAGCCGGGTGAGGCCTTTAACAATGACCCGATTGCGTTCCTTCTGGCGGGTAACAATCTCAATATCGAAGTGATCGACACTTGCGAAAAGCGGGGGTGGGGAGCGGGCGAGCTCGAGACAGTTTTGGAACGGGACAAATGAAACAAATAGACTGCCAAATCGAAGAACAATCCTTCATTCACTCAGGTTGGACCCTGGTAATCGGAGCTCGAGGCCGGACGCTCAACCTGTTAACACTCATGCTAACCCTGGCCTGGTGCCTGGGAGCACAGGCTCAACGAGCGGCTACTGCGGTAGCCACTGTCGCTAATGGTTCGCTGACCGGCATCACGGTCACCGACGGCGGATCGGGGTATGCCGCGCCGCCCAACGTTACGCTGGTGGGTGGCGGCGGTTCAGGTGCGAGCGCCCTCGCCCAGGTTAGCAGCGGGGTGGTGAGCGTGATCGTCGTTGTGCTGCCGGGCGCAGGATATACCGAGGCGCCTGTGGTTGCGGTCGAGCCACCGCCCCCGCCGGTAATCCCTGCCGGGCTGACCCTCGGCATGGTCGCCAAGTTGACCATCAGCGGACCGGCCGGGGAGGCTCAGAAGGTGCAATACACCGACGCTCTCGGGGATACCAACCAGTGGGTCACGCTGACCAACATCATCCTCGGCGACAGCCCTTCTGTCCTGATCGATTCCAGCGCCCCGGTGGGGATGCGGGTCTACCGCTCGATGGCCCTCTCAGCCCCGGGACCGGACCCGGCTCGATGGGCCTGGGTAAACCCGGGCACCTTCACGATGGGGAGCCCGGTCACCGAGTTCGACCGGTCGCCTGACGAGAGTCCGCAGACACAGGTCACGTTTACCCGCGGCTATTGGATCGAACGATACGAAGTGACACAGGAGGAATACACCGCGGTGATCGGCACCAACCATTCGACCTTTAACGGTGACACGAACCAGCCGGTTGAGCAGGTGGCCTGGTTTGACGCAGTCACTTATTGCGTGCGCCTGACGCTGCGGGAACGGGCCGCCGGCCGAGTGCCCGCCGGCTACGAATACCGACTACCCACGGAAGCGGAGTGGGAGTGCGCAGCGCGCGCGGGGACTACGACCAGATTCCCCTTCGGAGATGACCTCACCTATACGATTCTGCCGGACTATGCATGGTTTGCGGGAGACAGCGGCGGCGCCGCTCACGATGTGGGCGGGAAGAAACCCAACCCCTGGGGTATCTACGACATGTCCGGCAATGTGTGGGAATGGTGCGCGGATTGGTATGGTCCATATCCGGGCGGGGCAGTAACGGACCCCGCAGGTGCGTCTACCGGCACTAGCCGCGTGATGCGTGGCGGCAGTTGGCACTTTGCCGCCGGCGACTCCCGACCGGCCGACCGCAACTTCAACGTCCCGGACTTCATGAGTTTCGGCATTGGCTTTCGCGTCGTGCTGGGGCCGGCGCTGCCTTGAGGTGTATGTACATTTATCGATCCCGTTTCCTGACTCGCGGCGAAGTTTGGTTTGATGAAGAACCGAAAAACGCCCGGGTGGATTGGGTCTACCATCGCCAGCGGTCGAACCCGTTGGCAGGATCCCGGTGGAAGCATTTCTACACGCGGGTGGTGGACCTGCGGAAATCGCCCGCCGAGTTGTTCGCCGAACTGGACGAAAGAACCGCGCGCAAGATCACCGAAGCGCAGGAAAAGGACGGACTGCGATGGGAATACTGCGACCCGAAGGACGACCGGTTGATGGATGAGGTCGAGGGGATGTGGAACGAGTTCGCCGTCGCGCAGAAAACACCGATGCTGGAGCGTGCCTGGCTGGACCGGATGAACGAGGCCGGCGCGTTGGACCTGAGGGCCGCGCGGGACAAGGCGGGGATGATTTTGGGCTATCACCTCGTTTTGCTGACTCCGGGGCGTGCCCGGCAGTTGATCGCCATTTCTCCCTATCGGCCCGCTCCGAGCGTCGCCTGGCGAAATGGGGTCAGTCGGGCCAACTGTTTTATCCACTGGAAGAATTTCCTGGCCTATCAGTCTCGAGGAATCCCCTGCTTCGATTTCGGCGGATGGTACACGGGCTCGACCGACATCCGGTTGCTCGGGATGAACGCGTTCAAGGGAAGCTTCGGCGGCAAGGTGGTCCGGGAGTACGACTGCGAGCAGCCGGTTACCGTCAAAGGCCGGGTCCTGCTTGCGGCGGCGCGGATGCTGGATCGGTGCCGGCAAATGCGCGCGCGGACTTCCTCGAGATCCAAGGAGACAATTCATGGAACACAAGCTGAAGAGCGCAATATATCTCCTGCGCTTCGATGACCTTTGTCCGACCATGAACTGGAAGGTCTGGTCGGAAATCGAAGAGGCGTTCGTTGCCAGAAACCTCAAGCCCATCCTGGCCGTCGTTCCGGACAACCAGGACCCGGTGCTGCGCGTCGAGCCTGCGGTCGAGGACTTCTGGGAGCGAGTGCGGAAGTGGGAGGCACGTGGCTGGACCATCGCCTTGCACGGATATCAACACCGCTACGTGACGTGCCATCCGGGCGTGGTGACTGTTCGAAAGAAGTCCGAGTTCGCCGGCGTTCCGGCCGCCGAACAGGAGGAAAAACTGCGCCGCGGCATTGAGATCTTCGAGCGACATGGCCTCAAGTCACGCGTGTGGATTGCGCCGAGCAACTCATTCGACGCGACCACCGTCGAACTCCTTGCCCGATTCGGTCTCTCGATGATATCCGACGGGAATTTCAAGTTTCCGTTCGTCTGTCGGCGGAACCTGTTCTGGATTGGGCAACAGCTTTTTAGCTTCCGGCCGGCGCCGCCGGGCGTTTGGACTGTCTGCTATCACCACAATCAATGGAAGGCGCAGGATATGCAGCAATTCCGGGAGGATTTGGACACGTACGGGGTGCAGATCGGCTCGCTGGAAGAAGTGGCGAAGCAATGGCAGGGGCGCCGTTCGCGATGGTCGTGGTTTCTCTGCGCCAGTCCGCGGCTTTCGCCTTTCCTGGTGCGGGTGCAGTTAAAGCTGTGGAGCTGGCGAAAATCGCTCCTGGCGGCCGCGCCCTTCCCCTGGAGCAGCCCTCCGGGGCTCGAGGCCAGGTAATTGTCGCGGCAGCCTTATGTGTGGCATTTCTGGATTCTGGGATCCCCGCCGACGAGCCGACGCGCTGGAGTCGGAGGAGATCGCCCTCGGCATGGCGAGCGCGTTGCGGCATCGCGGCCCCGATGACCAGGGGGCATGGGCTGATGCCCGGGCCGGCCTGGCGTTGAGCCACCGCCGACTGGCGATCCTGGATTTGAGCAGCGAAGGGCACCAGCCGATGCTTTCCCCGGACGGCCGGCATGTCTTGGTGTTTAACGGTGAGATCTACAATTTCCGGGAGTTGCGACGCGAGTTGGAGACGCGCGGCCGCGCCTTTCGCGGCCATTCGGACACCGAAGTGTTGCTGGCGGCGTTTGGCGAGTGGGGAGTCAATTCAACCTTGAAACGGTGCGTGGGCATGTTCGCCCTCGCGCTATGGGACCGACAAACGCGCTCGTTGCACCTGGCCCGCGACCGCGCGGGCGAAAAACCATTATATTACGGATGGACCGGGGGTGTTTTTGTATTTGGCTCTGAGTTGAAAGCGATGCGCGCCCACCCGTGTTGGCGGGCACGCATCGACCGCGGCTCCGTCGCCATGCTCACCCGCTACGGGTACATTCCGGAGCCCGCCTGCATTTATGAGGGTCTGCGCAAGCTGACGCCGGGTTGCGTGCTGAGCCTGAACGAGGCGCAGCTCCAGTCCCGCGCTCCGGTTGCTCCCGAGCCCTACTGGTCGCTGGCCGCCGCTGTCGAGCGCAGCGCCGCCCGCCCCTTCAACGGCACTGATGGCGAGGCGGCCGAGCAGTTGCGCGCATTGCTGGTTAACACCGTGCGTGACCAAATGGTGGCCGATGTTCCTCTTGGTGCGTTCCTGTCTGGGGGGATCGACTCGTCGCTTATCGTCGCCTTGATGCAGGCTCAAAGCCGGCGACCGATCAAGACGTTCACCATTGGGTTCGACCAGAACCGGTTTGACGAGGCTCCTTTCGCCCGCGCCATCGCACGGCACCTGGGAACCGATCACACGGAGCTCTACGTGCAGGCATCCGAACTCCGCCAGGTCATCTCCCGATTGCCGGTCATTTACGACGAACCGTTTGCCGATCCGTCGCAAATCCCAACGGTGCTGCTCTGCGAACTGGCGCGTTCGCAGGTTACGGTCAGCCTTTCGGGCGACGCCGGTGACGAGCTTTTCGGCGGCTACGAGGACTACCGGAAAGCCCAGCGCCTCTGGCAGGTGATCGGACGTGTTCCCAGGTCACTGCGACGCCAAGTCGCGCGCGGCGTGGGTTATTTGGCCGCTTTGGGGGCCGGACTCGGTTGGGGAGGCGGTGCCGCACCTTCTTTTTTGGGGCGGGTCACGAACGTATCGCGGCTCGCGCAGGTCAGCGACGAGAGACAGCTATACCGGCTGATGATGTCGCCAAATCGTGACGCCGCGGCGTGGCTCGGGCTCAAGCAGGAGCCGCCAACCAGGTTCGAAGACGCAGTCTCCTGGCGGAACACGCCCGATTTTTTGCACCGCATGATGTCCCTGGATTTTGTCTCCTACCTTACAGACGACATTCTGGTGAAAGTGGATCGGGCCGCCATGTCGGTGAGCCTCGAGACGCGGATCCCGCTTCTGGATCACCGGGTTGTTGAATTCGCCTGGAGCCTGCCCAAGGCCCTGAAGCAAAGGCATGGTCGTGGCAAGTGGCTGCTGCGGCAGGTGCTCTACCGGAGTGTCCCCCCGGCGCTGGTCGAGCGCCCCAAGCAGGGCTTCGGTGTGCCGATCGGGGAGTGGCTGCGGGGCCCCCTCCGTGGCTGGGCTGAGGATTTGCTATCGAGGCGGCGGCTGCGTGAGGAAGGCTTCTTCGACGAGTTGACCGTGAGCGAGAAATGGCGCGAGCACGTGGCGGGAACACGAGATCACAGCCCGGCTCTGTGGCACGTGCTGATGTTTCAGGCCTGGTGCGAGAGCCAGAAGCTTGATCCGCCTCGCACCGGGCAAACCGCTGCCGCGGTCCACGAATCCGCTGCCCGGATGGACGTATGCCAGCCCTAGCCCTCCAGCAACGCGCGCAGTTGACGGCGCTCGCGGGCACGCAGGCACCGCTGTCCGCCGGCGCTGTCGCCCGGCAGTTCCGGGCCCGGGCCAACGCCCTGGCAGGGCCTAACGCGCTGGTGCGTCTGGCGTTTTACGCGTCAGTTTTCGCGATCCCGTTCATGCGGCTGTATATCCCCGGCACAGGGGAGCGGCTGGGGATCATCCGCTGCGTGCAGTTGCTGCTCCTTTGCGCGGTGTTTTCTCAGCCGCGCGTGTGTCTGCGGCGGGTTCCAGTGGCGCTGTTGTGGGTGGGCGCCTACTGCGTAATTCGAATTCTCAGCGGCCTGTGGTTCTCTCCGGAATTGTCGGCATCGTGGTGGCCGAGCACATTGAATTGGCTCCAGTTTTCGCTTCCGTGGGTTTGGATTATGTACAACCTGCTGCAATTTCCCAAAATGGGTCGCCGCGGCCTGTGGGCGCTGGTGGGAAGTTGCTCGCTGTGCGCAGTGCTCCACCTCCTGGGGATCGGCGTGACCGCGGTGGATAATGACATCGAAGAAGTCCGCACCACTGTCTTCGGCCAGAACGCGAACCTGGTCGGAGCCACCTACGCGGTAGCGATTATCATTCTGATCGGGCTCGGCATGCTCAAAGAGGCGAAACTGAGCCGCCGCCTATTGTTCTTCCCGGTGATTGCGTTGCTGGGTCTGGCGATGGCCAAGACCGGTTCCCGTACCGCTTTTATAATGGTCGCCATTGGGATTGCCGTGCTGCTGTTCCAGGCGGAATCGTTCTCCCCCCGGCTCCGGCGCTACGCCGCTTTAGTCCTGACTGGTGCGATCCTGGCCGTAGCCGTTTGGCAGGTGCCTACGGTCATGGAACGGTTCCAGGATATCGACCCTCATAATATCGGCCAGGACAACCCTCGCGCCAGGATGGCACCTGTGTTGTGGGAGATGTTCCTGCGGAGTCCCATTCACGGTTCCGGCCCGGATCAATATAGCCCCGAATTAACCCGCCGGGCCATGCCTTACTTAATCCGGGAACAAAGAACAATCGCCTCTCACAACCTGGTGTTGCTGCTCCTGGTCGAGACCGGGGTGATCGGTTTCCTGGTCTTTTCGGCCGGCCCCTGCGCAGCCTTGGCTGCGGCGTGGAGGGCGCGTCTTAAGGCCTGTGGGTTTTTGCCACTGGCTCTTTTTCTCCCGTTCTTCGTCTCGGGCATTTTCCTGAGTAATCCCACTTCGCATGAGGCCTTTTGGTTTACGCTCGCCTTTGCGCTGGCCGGGGCAGTGTGAGATCGCATTGGGAGAGTTGTGAGATGAAACCTGAAGTCCGCGTTCCCCGGTTGACGTCGGCCAGACCTTCGCTGCAGCCCGCGCAGGCTCCGAGGGTTATGCCACGACATCACCGGAGCCGGTCGCCCGGCGAAAGCGTGCTGCCGGGCCCGAACGCGAATGGCGAAAGCCTCGATTCGTCTCCTCCGCCGCGCAATGGCCGGAAATTTTCCCCGGGAGCGGGCGCGACTGCACGGGCGGTCATCGTGAAGCGCGCACTCGTCGTTGGCAAAGTAGCCCTGGGTCTGGGCATGGCGGGGCTGACGATGAACCTGGTTGCGATTCGGATGTACAACCTGCCGGTGGCGCCCAATTCCGTATTTGGAGAAGTGCACGCGCCGGGCAAGCAATTCCGCCAGCAGATCGAGGGCAACGGCTCAGGCGTGTGGACCTCAAATTGTGTCCGCCGCGCTTCGCTCCCGTCCGGGGACGAGAAACCGGTGCTGATCCTGGGCGACTCTTACACGGAGGCGATTCAGGTCCGGGATGAGGAACATTTTGCCCACCTTCTGGAGCAGCGGCTGGGAGGAATTCCGGTTCTAGCGGTGGGTCGCGCTGGATGCTCGGTGGCGGATTACGTGGCCGGTGCGCCCACCTTTAAGCGCCTCTTCACGCCGGCCTGGGTCATCATTCCAGTCACTGCGGGCGACTTTCAGGCGGATGCCTGGGCGAAGAAGGAAGGCGGATATGCGTATTTCGAGGGGGGCAATGATGCGGCGCGCGTCGCGACACCGGGAGCGCAGGATGCCGCCGGTGCGTCGGCTCACATGCCAGGGTCTCTTGAAGTGGTCTCCTTGCCCTTTCAGAAACCGGGATGGTTAAGCACAGTGACGAGCGAAGAATGCCCGTTTTTGTTTCCGCTGGTGACCTTCGCTTATCTCAGGAAGTCGGCCATAGAAGCCTGGATTGAGGACCAGCAGCAGCCGTGGTTTCGTGCCGCTGCTGGGAAACCGGGCGAGGCAGGACTGCCGAGGGACATAATTGGGGGTTACCCGCTGGGCAACGAGATGAAGCTGTTGGCTGAAGCTTATGAAAGGCGGCTCACGCTGCTTTATCTGGCAAAATTCGACCCGGCTGATCCGACCAAGGAGGCGGAGATCGAAAAGGCGTTACATGGGCTGGCGCTGAAATATGGGGTGCGTTTTGTTTCGTTACGCGAGAAGTTTCCCGAACTTGCGGCGGCCGGCCAGGCCCCTTACGGGTTCGGCAACACACGTTTCAATTGGGGTCACTGGAACCGCTACGGGCATCGGGCGGCGGCCGAACTGCTGGCTGAGGAGTGCCAGAGATTGGGGGTCCATCGGTGATCTTCACGAGTTCACGTTACCTGATATTCCTGGCCGGCACGCTCTTCCTATTAGGGCTGGTGCCGGGGCGGGAGGTCAAAAAGCGCTGCCTCGCGGCGGCCTCATGTTTCTTTTACGCGGCATGGGATTGGCGATACCTGGGGCTCCTGCTGGCGATTAGCGTTATTGATTACTGTGCAGCGGGACGGATTGAGGCGAGCGCCTCGCCGCGAGCGAGAAAGGGGTGGCTGCTGGTCAGCATTACCTCAAACCTGGGCATCCTCGGATATTTCAAGTACTGCAACTTCTTTATCGAGAACTTCAACGCGTTGACGGCGAGCTTTGGCCTGACCGTGCCGCGGCTGGACGTGTTGCTGCCGGCGGGCATCAGCTTTTACACGTTCAAAACAATGAGCTACACGATTGATGTGTTCCGCGGCCACATCAAGCCGTGCCGTTCCTGGCTGGATTACGCCACTTTTGTCACCTTTTTCCCGGAACTGATTGCGGGCCCGATTGTGCGGGCTTCGGTGTTCCTCCCGCAAATGGGGCGGCGTATCGGGCCAACCGGTCGCCGTCTGGTCGCGGGGGCGAGCCTGTTCCTGCTCGGGTTGGCAAAAAAGATGTTGATTGCCGACCGCATGGCGGAGGTTGCCGACACCGTATTTGGGCAGGCCGGCGCTTTCGACACCGCGACTGTCTGGTGCGGCGTGGCCGCCTACACGCTCCAGATTTATTGCGACTTTTCCGGATACTCGGATATGGCAATCGGGAGCGCTCGAATGATCGGCTACGACCTGCCGGAGAACTTCAGGATGCCGTATCTGAGCTTGAACATCGTGGAGTTCTGGCACCGCTGGCATATGACCTTAAGCGCCTGGCTCAGAGATTACCTCTATATTCCGCTGGGCGGCAACCGGCACGGGACGCTGCTGACATATCGGAACCTGCTGCTGACGATGTTGCTGGGCGGGCTTTGGCACGGAGCGAGTTGGAATTTTGTGCTTTGGGGCGGACTGCATGGCACGGCGCTGGCCGCGCACAAACTCTGGACCCGGTTTCGCGAGCGCGTCGGCTGGCAAGGCCGCAGTTGGGCCGGCGCTAAACCGTTAGCCTGGCTGGTGACATTACTCTTTGTGATGATTTGCTGGGTGCCATTCCGGAGCCACAGCTTTGGCGATACGCTCGTGCTCATGAAAGCGATGGTGGGAATTGGAGCGGGGCACTATCACTGGTTGCCGGTCTGGCTTTTCCGGTGCCTCGGCCTTTGTCTCCTCGGCCATGCGATCGGCTGGTGCATCGAGAAGCGCCTGGGCGCCGCGCAGGTGCAGACGGCTGTTATACGAAAGATCGAGCTGGAACCTGAAGTACGGGCCACCCGCTTTGGCCGTTCGGATTCTGGAGGCTCGCAAGTCGAGCCGAGTGAGCGCTTCAGCCCGATGGATAAGTTGCTTGGCTGGATGGGAGTCGAAATCCAGGCTCATGGACTCTCGGGCGCATGGATGGTCCCTGCGAGAGTGACCGCAATCGGAGCATACGCGGTGACCCTGCTGGTGTTGGTGACGCTGTTTTTCGCCCCCTTGAACAGCAATCCGTTCATTTACTTCCAGTTTTAGTTTTCCGGGATGGCCTGTGAACCGAAGGCCGAGCACAAGAATGAACACAATGCGGCACACACTGGACTTGCCCCGTGCAGCGGTCGTGGCCAGCAGCTTGAAGTTGGCGGGCGCCGAGAAGCAGACCGTCTACATGGCACGGGCGCTATTCGAGGCTGGAACGGACGTGCGAGTCTTTTACCTGGGCGAGGGAGGACATTACGAAACGGTCTTGCGCCGGTTGGGGATTCCCCTCGTGCAGATTTACAGGCAGAACCGGCCCATGTTTATGCTGGCGCGCCTCGTGTCGGCGTTTTTCCGGTTCCGTCCCCAGATTGTGCTGGCACCTCAGTTCAGCGATTTGCTACAGGCCGGAATCGCAGGCCGCCTTTGCCGCGCTCTGACTCTCGGGGGCC
>DATDCV010000583.1:0-24013 GCA_036524155.1 Verrucomicrobiia bacterium | reverse complement strand
TGAACTCTCTGCGCGGAGCTATGTACACAAAGCAGACGGCTCGACTTTCCACCAGCGGATGTTGCGAAAAACCGAGGGCAAATGGCGCGCCTGGTCTTGTCCCAATGCCAAAGCACCCAAAATGCCGAACAGAACTGATTTCTAATCGGCAGAGCGTCGAAACCGCTGGGCGCCCTGCAGGTTAAAAACCTGCGATACGGCAGATTACAAATCTGCGCTACGACTTTGTCCACAGCCCCGGTCAACCTCCTGAAATTTGGCGCGTGCGTTTGACTTGCGGCGCAAAGCAGGCTACAAGCGGTTCAAATCTCAGCTCGCGCAATGGTCACGCTGGAATACTTGGCAGAACTGCTCGAAAGAAACCGGGCGGCGGCAGCCGCCCGGGTAAAAGAATTTGTCATCGGGGGAGTGCACTTCGCGTTCAACTCCGAACCATCACTCATGGGCGTGGTGAACCTGTCGCCGGATTCGTGGTACCGGGAAAGCGTCGCCCTGTCAGCGGAGGCGGCGATTCGTCGCGGGAGGATTCTCAGCGCCCAGGGCGCACAGGTGATCGATGTCGGGGCTGAGTCCACTCTCGCCAACGCTGGCCGGGCGGATGAAACGGTTCAAAAAGGTAAGCTGCTGCCCGTCATCAAGGGCTTGCGTGACCGGGGCATCCTCGTTTCCGTTGAGACCTACGACCAAGCGGTTGCCCAGGCTTCCCTGGACGCGGGCGCGAACGTCCTGAACCTGACCGGGACGATGCACCTCGAAGAGTTCTTCCGGATGGTCTCGGACCATGACGCGGCGGTAATCCTCTGTTATGTGCAAGGCAACAACGTGCGGGAGGTCGCCGATTTTGACTTCAGCGCGGACTCGGTCGCACTCATGCGGGATTATTTTTCGCGGCAGATTGAACTGGCCGCGCGTTGTGGAGTCGCGAAGATCCTGCTGGATCCGGGGCTGGGCTTTTATTACCGCAACTTGCGGGACAGTGCCGTCCGCGTTCGGCATCAAATGACTGTCTTTCTGAACACCTTCCGGCTGCGGGAACTCGGGTTCCCGATCTGCCACGCGCTGCCGCACGCCTTCGAGTATTTCCGGGAGGAGGTGCGTTGCGCGGAGCCTTTTTTCGCCGTCCTGGCGGCGCTCGGGAAGACCGACCTGTTCCGTACCCACGAAGTGGCCCGCGTCAAGGCGGTGCTGGACACTTTGAAAGTGTTCTGATCAAAGGGGGCTCGCCAGGAAAACGCCTTCTTCCTCCGATTTCGTGACCCACTGGTCGACCACCTGCAAGCCATGTCGCTGCAGCAGCCGGGTTGCCAGCGCCGGCGTGTGCCGGTAGGAATAAAATAGCCGTATTGTGTCCCCTGCCTGAAACGAGAAGGTTTCCCCGTCAACATGTATCTCCCGGGCCGCCTCGAAATGATAATAAGCTGCGACGCGCTTCAGGCCGCCGGCGGCCGGTGGCGCCTCTATAACAAAACGAATGTCCCCGTCTTGCGTCTGCACGCCCAAACCAAGCAGGAATCCCGAAAGCCATTCGCGGGTTAGATCGTTGTCGTACAACGGGAGGATTCTCTGAATGCCTTCATCATAGTCGGGCCCGGGGGCAAGGTTGGCGCTGAACAGCAGGAAATCTCCGGGCCTAATCAGCGCTGCCAGCCGCGGCATGATAAGATCCGGCTCGAAATTCGGGACCATGCCGAAGAACGTGACCAGCCGTGTTTGGCCGGGCGTCGTCATTTCGGTCAACAGGCCAGGCACGTCGTCCGCGGTCGCGAGGTCGAGCACCAAGGGAAAGCACCGGTCCGCCGTGAGCACGCGCAGCGCGGCCTGGCGGGCGACGAGCACCATCGCCGTGCTGACATCCGCCGGTGTATAGGAAATCCGTTTCCCGGACTGTCCCAACAAGGCGAGCAGACGCGCATCCTTTTGACCACCGCCGCAGCCGAGGCCTACGAGATGCACATTGCCGGTCGCGACGTGCGCCGCGGCGGCTTTGAAACTCCTTTCGTAAATGGCCGCGCAGTCCGGATCGGTCCGTGAAGGCGAACAAGCCTGGTGGAGGGCAAGCCATTTGTGCGTCTGCCCGACGCCTTCGTACAGGAACTTGTGATTCACCTCTCGCGCGCGCAACGAATCAAGCAGGTCACGCCGGACCTTGTCCGGAAACTGGCTGGGATGGACGAGCACGTGCGCCGCCGTTGACATGGGCTACGTCTAATCGCGACGAGCCGGGTTGGCAATCCTGTTCCTGAGGCGGATCAAGTCCGCTTCCGGCTTGCCGACCGGTTCCGACGGGGCTTTAATCCCCCCACTACCGACCGGCGAGGAAACATATGTTCAAAGTTATCGGAAAAGACGGGAAGGAATACGGACCGACAACAGCCGGCGAAATCCGGAGCTGGATCAGGCAAGGGCGGCTGGACGCGCAATCCAGAATCAAACCGGAGGGAGCCGCCGACTGGAAGGGCCTTGGTGAGATGCCCGAATTCCGGGATGCGTTCGCACCGGCGCCTCCATTACCGGGCGCGACTTCCGGGCCCGCCAAAACCAGTGGTTTGGCCGTCGCGTCGGTGATCCTCGGCGCGCTCGGTCTCTTTACTCTGGGCGCGACCGCGGTGGTCGGGCTCATCCTCGGAATCCTCGCGTTGGTCAAGATCAACAAGAGCCAGGGGCAACTGCGCGGGCTCACCGCCGCCATCGTCGGTATCGTTCTGTCCGCGCTCATGGTGCTTATACTGCCGATCATGGCGGCGATGCTGCTGCCGGCGCTCTCGAGGGCCAAAACAAAAGCTCAAAGCGTCCAGTGCATGAACCATGTCAAGCAGCTCAATCTCGCGCTCATGATGTACGCGACCGACCACAATGACACTTTTCCGCCGGCGGACAGTTGGTGCGATCTCATTAAGCCGTATACGGGCAATTCGACGACGGTATTTCACTGCCCTTCGCAACCAGGTGCGCAATGTTCCTATCGCCTCAACTCAGAACTGGCGAGCAAACGGCTGTCGGAGGTCGGCGCTCCGGCCACCACCGTTCTGATTTTCAGTTCGGCCGAAGGGTGGAACCTGTCGGGCCGACGTGATGCCGCGCTGGCGCACCACCACGGCAGGGGCGCGCTTATGATCGGTTTCACCGATGGCCATGTCGAGGTGGTCTCCCCCGCGCGTGCAGCCTCCCAGAACTGGTGAACCTAAGCTGGCGATTGACGCTTTCCGATCAACGGCTTAGATCCATTGCTGCGGCGCAACGATAATGCTGTGATTTATGGCTGACAAAAAGATCATCAAACCCGCGAAATCTGCCCCCGCGGTGGGGCCCTATAACCACGCGGTCCGGGTCGGCGACCTGCTGTTTTGCGCCGGCCAAATCCCCTTGGATCCCGCCACCGGCAATCTCGTTTCGGGCGATATCAAGGCGCAGACCGACCGCGTGCTGCAAAACATCAAAGCAATCCTCGACGACCAGCGGCTCACGTTCGACAACGTCGTCAAAAGCACCGTGTTCCTGACGAACCTCGCTGACTTTGCCGGAATGAACGAGGTCTACGCGAAGTACCTCACCAGGGACTATCCGGCTCGCTCGACCATCCAGGTCGCTGCCCTCCCCAAAGGCGCGATAGTCGAGATCGAAGTGGTTGCCCATTTCTGAGCTTCAGAGCGCGGTCAGCAGTTTCTTGATCTCCTTTAGCCGCGCCGAGACGCTCGTTTTAGCCAGGCGCGGAAATTTGCTGCCCACCATCACGTAATCGTTGCCGCGCGTCAGCATCAATTTGTCGTCTCTAACCTCGAGATCGGTGATTCCCCGTTCGCCCGCAAGGATTCGCAGTTCGGTCACTTTTACCAATAGTTCCAGCGCCACGGGCACCGGGCCGAAGCGATCGCGTAATTCGGCCTTAATGGCTTCGAGGTCGGATTTCTCGGTGGCCTGCGCCAGCTTCCGGTAAATCTCGATCCGCTGCCGCGAATCCGAAATATAGGCGAATGGAATGTAAGCTGAACCAAACCCCGCGCTCGGAGCATCGCGCGCGGCGTGCCCCGCGCGGGGAAAACCGGGCTCAGGCTGCGTGGCAAAATCATCCTGACTTTCCCGGCCTATTTTCGTCGCCTCAACTTCATCGAGAATGCCGAAGCGCTTCAGCCACTCGGACTGTTGCCCGCGGGCTTCTCTCGTGGTCCCCTTCTCGATGTTCGGCCTTTCCTCGGCGGGGCTGAGGGCGAGGAAGTCGAGACTGATCCGCACCTCCACGCGCGGCTTTACCTTCTCGCCTTTCAGCGACGCGACGCTCTGTTTCAGGAGTTGACAATAGAGATCAAACCCAACCGCGGTGATATGTCCGCTCTGCTCCGCGCCCAGCAAATTGCCGGCTCCCCGGATTTCGAGGTCGCGCATGGCGATTTTGAAGCCGCTGCCGAGTGTCGAATACTGGCGAATCGCGCTGAGGCGCTTCCGGACATCTGCCAGCAGGCTGGCGTGGCGCGGCAGCAGCAGGTAGGCGTAGGCCTGGTGCTTGTAGCGGCCCACCCGGCCCCGGAGTTGGTATAAATCGCTCAGCCCAAACCGGTCCGCCCGGTCGATGATGATCGTATTTGCGTTGGGGATATCCAACCCGCTCTCGATGATCGTCGTGGAAAGCAGCAGGTCGGCCTCACCGTTGACAAATTGCGTCATCACTTTCTCCAGGTCGTCGCTGTGCATTTGGCCGTGCCCGACCACCAGGCGCGCGTCGGGCAGCAGCGCTTGCAGTTTTTGCGCCATCGTGTCGATCGTCATGACCCGATTATGGAGAAAGAACACCTGGCCGCCGCGATTCAGCTCGCGTCGAATCGCATCGCGAATCACCCGCTCGTCGTATTGGGTGACAATGGTTTCCACCGGCAGCCGGTCGTGCGGTGGCGTCTGGATCGTGCTCATGTCACGGGCGCCGGTGAGCGCGAGGTACAGCGTGCGCGGGATCGGGGTGGCGCTCAGCGTCAGCACGTCGACGAGCTGGCGCAACCTCTTGAATTTCTCCTTGTGCAGCACCCCGAACCGCTGTTCCTCATCGATGACCACGAGGCCGAGGTCTTTGAAGACGATGTCGCTTTGCAGCAGACGATGCGTGCCGATGACGATGTCTACCGAGCCGGCCGCCAGTTCCCTCACTACCCGTTGCTGCTCACGGTGGGTCCGGAAGCGGGAGAGCAGTTCGATGCGCACCGGGTAATCGGCCATGCGCTCGCGAAAGGTGTTGTAATGTTGCTGCGCCAGCACGGTGGTCGGCACCAACACCGCCGCTTGTTTGCCCCCCATCACCGCTTTGAACGCCGCGCGGATCCCGACCTCGGTCTTGCCGAAACCCACGTCCCCGCAGATCAACCGGTCCATCGGCTTGGGCCGCTCCATGTCGGTTTTGGTTTCGACAATCGCGCGCATCTGGTCTGGGGTTTCCTCGAAGAGAAACGCCCCTTCGAATTCGCGCTGCCAGGGTGTGTCCGGCGCAAACACATGGCCGGGTTGCGATTCCCGCGCGGCCTGGATGCTCAGCAGCTCGCCTGCGACGTCCAGCACCGCGCGTTCGGCTTGAGCTTTCGCCCTGGCCCAGCGGGTTCCACCCAGGGTGTTGAGCGGCGGCCGGGCTTTGCCGGTGCCCACATACTTGCTCACCAGGTGCGCCTCTGTCACCGGGACATATAGCTTCGGCGGCGGCTGCGTGGAGTCGCCCGGCGCATACTCAATCACCAGGCACTCCTGGCCGGAGTGAGCGCTCGCCGTCGACCCGCCCGTCGGTTTGACGCCTGCGCCCGTCGGCAGAACCTTCAAGCCCAGGTAGCGCCCTATCCCATGCTGCAAATGCACCACGTAATCGCCCTCCTCGAGTTCTGTAAAATCGATGTCCAACGCGGATCGCGTCGCCTGCGCGTGCCGCGACGTTAATCGCCGCGGCCGCTGCACTTTGTATCGTCCGAAAATTTCCGCGTCGGTCACGACGACAACCTTGGCGTCTTCATAGAGAAACCCGCGCGTGAGGGTGCCAATCCGCAGTGCGGGACTGGCCTCGGGCCTGGCACCGTTAGGATCCGGCGAGACCGGGCCCGTGGCGGTTGTCGCGGCGGGCGAGGCCGCCCCGGCCATACTCCCCCCCAGTTTTCCCAGCCCGTACTCCTGCCAGATCTCCGCAAACCGGTGGCGCTCGCCCTCATTATTGCAGAACACCAGCACTTCATAGCCGTGGCGCAGCCAGCGATGGAGTTGGCCGAAAAACTCCCGGCGTTGCGCCTCCGCAACGGCCGGCTCGGGGGCCCGGTCGAGCAGCGGCCGGAAAGCGTCCAGGCTTTCGAACTGCGGCGCCAGGCAGTATGTCTGGCCGGCGGGCTCAGCGGCGGGTTCGCCCTCCGAAACCTGAACAATGGTCACCGCTTTCGCAGCCGCCTGCTGCTGGAACTCACGCCAACTGATGTAGAATGGATCATCGGCTTGCACCTGCGCGGAGTATTCATCCGCGCGTCGCTCCAACTGGTCCGGCTCACAGAACACCAGCAGGCCGCCGCCCGGAAGATATTCCAGCAATGTGCCCCAATTCTCCTTCGCCAGTGAATCTTTGGCGCCAAGCCCATCCCGGGCACGCCGTTTCAGAATCCCAAGTTCGCCCGCGGGCGGGACGATCACCTTCAAGATCGCTTCCCGCGAGATTTGGGTCAGCGGATCGAAATGGCGCAACGACTCGATTTCGTCACCAAAGAACTCGACGCGCACCGGCCACGGGCTGGTCAGCGGATACAGATCCAAGATGCCGCCTCGCAGGGAAACCTCGCCTTTCTGTGTTGTCTGGGCCTCGGCCTCGTATCCTTGGGCCTCGAGCCATTCGACCAGATCGAGCGGATCGATTCGGTCGCCACGCGTCAGCGTGCGTATCTGTTCCCGCAGCCTGGCATGAGGAAAAGTGCGCTGCAGCAGCGCCGCCACACTGGTTACTGTCAACGGCCAGCACCCGGCCTCAGCCCGTGCCGCCGCATCATCCAGCGCCACCAGCGTCTCGAGCCGCTCGCTCACGACGTCTACGTGCGGCAGCCTCGAGTCCTGCGGCAGAATCTCCCAGGAAGGATAAAACAGCACTTCAGGCCGGGCCAGTGAATCGGGATCGTTATGTGAGCCAGCGGCTTTTCGCGCCGTTGCGGCAGAGCAGCCTTCCTGGTCCGCCAACCTCACCCACGTCGTGATATCCTGGTGCAGGCTCTCCTGGGTTTTGAGGCCCTCGGCTACCACGACAATCGGCCTTTCAGGAAAGGCCTTGCGCAAAAGCGTCGCGAAAAACGGCAGCGCCGCCCAGCTCACTCCGCCGCAAGACAACACCCCCCCATCCTCCAGTCGCCGTATCAGGGAACTTGCGGCGGGAGTTTCAATAACCTTAGCGAACAATCCGCTTGTCGCTCCAGCTTCCAAGGTTTGCGCCAAGCTGCCCAAAACTCGCAGGCGCAATCCGCACCGTCAAGCCCCGCTGCCTCCCGCCGTCGGTTTCGATTTTCCCCACTTTGTCCTTCACTTTGTCTCTCACTTTGTTCTCGTTAGAAATCTAACCGCGAGAAAGCCCAAGAAGCGCTTGAATGGAACAACAACTGTTGCACTGCCTGCGCTCCCGAATAGCATCATTTCCGGACTATCGCTCAGCCGATTGTTCCGCCGCCCTCTGGCGTGTTTTCTGCGTTTTTCCGGCCTTTTGTACCTGAATTCCGTCCGTCCGTCCCAAGTAACTGGTTTTGCGGTCGCGACCGCCGACATTCTACCCGCCATGAGCCGGATGTGGGCAGCATGGCGAGCGCGAATATGGGGCGCGCCGCCACACACTACAAACCGGCCGGGGCTTCGGAGAACTGAAGATTCAGTCGCCTCCGTGCGACAGGGATGTTCAAAGTCGCCATGCCATCGGTTAACGGGCCGGTGCGAGGCGAGTAAGTTGCAGTGTTGGTTGAGGTGTCATGGGGCCGGTTCGTCTGAAAGCGCCTCGCAGGTGAAGCTTTCAGCCACGGACCGGCCCCTTGCTTTTCGCGGGGTTTCTGCAAATTCTATCCCTTATGCCTGATGCCAAGACCGACTCGCAAATTGCCACAGCCGTGCCAGCCACCCGCTCGACTCGCCGGAAAGTGTTGACCGGCCTCGCCGTCCTCCTCGCGCTGGGGTTGGTGGCGATGGCCACCGTCATGTCGCTTTTCAAACGATCGGTTTCGCGGACTTCGGGCGCGTCGTCCGTGCCTTCCGTGGTGCCCGCGGCGAACCTGGTGGCGACACCGCCAATCCCGGCGGAGCCGGCCGACTTGTTCGAGGACGTCACCGCGAAGGCCGGCATCCGGTTCGTACACCAATTCTGCGACACCCGCATCGCCAACATCATTGAATCGAACGGCGCCGGTGGGACCTGGCTGGATTACGACGGTGACGGGTTCCTGGATTTTTATGTGGTCAACTCGGGTCCGCTGGAAGGCGTGACCCATCACAAAGCGGGCACGGTGCGCCAGCCCAACGCGCTCTACCGGAACCGGGGCGACGGCACATTCGAGGACGTTACGAAAAAGGCGGGGGTAGAGGGTGCGGGTTACGGCACGGCGGCTGCCGCAGGCGATTTTGACAACGATGGTCATACGGACCTTTACGTGGTGGGGGTGGGCCGATCGATTCTGTACCACAACCGGAGCGACGGGACGTTCGAAGATGTGACGGCGAAGGCAGGGGTGGCGAACGCCGGCGGCACCGGCATTGGCGCGGTGTGGCTGGATATCGACGGCGACGGTTACCTGGATCTTTTCGTCGCCAATTACCTGACCTTCGACCCTAATTATCAGCTCTACTTTAGCGCGGACGCGTACCCCGGCCCGCTCGCCTACAAACCCCAGTTCAACAAGCTTTACCGAAATCGCGGCAACGGCACGTTCGAAGACGTCAGCGAATCCTCCGGCATTCAGGTGGCCGGCCATCGGGCGATGTCGGTCGCGGTGCTGGACTATAACCAGGATGGGGCGCCGGACCTTTACGTCTCGGACGACGGCACTCCCAACCTGCTGCTGGTAAACGACGGCAAGGGCCACTTTAAGGACCTGGCGCCACAGGCCGCAGTGGCCTTCAACGCGATGGGTGAAGCTGCCGGGTCGATGGCTGCCACGATCGGCGACTGCGACGGCGACGGCTACGACGACATTCTCGTGACGCGCCTGGGCTACGGCTCCTTGTATATGGGGAACGCGAAAGGGATTTACGATGACCGCATGCTCGCGTCCGGCCTGGGCGCTCTGACGGCGCAATTTGTGGGCTGGGGCGGGTGCTTCCTCGACTTCAACAACGACGGCAGCCCGGACATCTTCATTGCCAACGGCGACGCGCATTACCTGGTCGGCTGGGAAAGTTTACTGCTCGAGAACAAGGGCGACGGGACCTTTGCCGACGCGGCGCTCAAAGGGGGCAATTATTTCAAAACCAAGGTCCGCGCCCGCGGGAGCTGCGTCGCGGATTTCGATAACGATGGCCGGCTGGACGTGCTGGTGTCGGCGATGGGCGACCGTTGTTTCCTGCTGCACAACCGCGACAACTCAGGCAACCACTGGCTCACGCTTGACCTCGAAGGCACCCGGAGCAACCGCGACGGTTTCGGCGCCTTGATCAAGCTGACGGCTGGTGGCAAGACTTATTTTGCCGAATCGCGCTGCGCGTTCGGGTTCCTGATGCAGGGCGACCGCAGAGTTCACTTCGGTTTGGGCCAGGCCGGTCAGGTGGACCGGATCGAGATCAAATGGCCCAGCAAACAGGTGCAGGAGCTCGCCAATATTAAAGTGGACCAGATCCTGAAGGTCCGCGAACCGGGGGAGCGAAAATGATCGGCTGGCGCCAGGGCCGAAGGCTCATCTGCGAAACGGCGGTCGCCGGCACGGTGGGCATGCTGACGGGCGCCTTTGGCCTGCCGGCCCATGGAACTGAACCAGCTTTGGTTCTGACGCAGACGCCGAGGATGGCTGCCGTCGCCCCCTCGAAGAATCCTTTGGACTCGCGCTACCCGCCCGGATCGCGCCTGGTCCTCGCCAAACCACCGTTTGCGGCTGCCCATACCCGGATTTTGTCCGAGGGGCTCACCGCCGCAGCCAGCCCGGTGGTATCCTACGATGGCCGGATGGTCGTGTTCGCGGGAAAAGCCGGACCCGATCGCGACTGGCAGATTTATGAAAGCACGCTGGACAGCGGGCGGCCGCGAGCGTTGACTTCGGTGCCGGGCGGGGCGATGCAGCCGGCCCTGCTGCCCCACGGCAGCCTGGTTTTCGCGGCGCCCGCCGACGCCGCCTCCCGAGTCCCGCAACTGTATGTCCAAGGTCAAGGCGGGAAATCGAGGCAACTCACCTTTGCTCCCACCGGCGCCGCCGACCCCAGCATGTTGCTCGACGGACGCATTCTATTTGTGTCGGGCCGGCCTTCGGAAACACGCGGGGTGGGCGCCGGCACGGCTCTCTACACGGTTAATAATGACGGCACGGAGGTTATGGCTTTCGCCTGCCAACATGACCCGCCCGCGTTTCTGTGGAGCCCGAAGCAGCTCAATGACGGCCGGGTGGCCTTCCTCGTTTCCGCGGACGGGAACCACGCCGCCCCGACCACCGCGGACTGTGTCCGCATGGCGCGCCCGTTTGTCAGCCGTTCGCCGCTGTTGCCCGAGGCCCCCGTCCATATCCGGTCCGTGCGACCCTCCGGAGAGAGCAACCTGTTGGTTTGTGCCGAGGTGCCGCCCGCAGCCGACGGTCAAGGCGCGTGGGCGTGTTTTCGGGTTGTGCGGACAGCCCGTTCTTTGGGCAGCCCCCTGTTTGTTGATCCCGGGTGGAACACGATCGAAGCCGTCGAGGCCGTTTCTTCCTCGCCCCCGCTGGGCCGGATCTCGACGATGGAACCAGCGAAGCGCACGGGCCAAATCCTGTGCCTGGATGTCAATGACACTACGTTCCGGAAAGAGGACCGCCCAGCGGCTAAAGCAACTCGGGTGCGGCTGACCGCCGCTGCGCCGGCGGGAGGCCTGCGGGTCCTCGGCGAGGTGGATGTGCAGGCGGACGGCTCCTTCATGGCTGAGGTACCCGCCGATGTTCCTCTCGGATTTGAAGCCCTCGACCAGCAAGGAAAGATCGTCCGCCGCGAGCTACCCACTTTGTGGGTGCGCTCGGGCGAGAACCGCTCGTGCGTGGGCTGCCATGCCGCCCACAACCGGGCGCCGCATAATCATCGTCCGCTGGCGGTTCGTGCGCCGCTGCCGCGGCTGTGCAGTCCGCCGGAAAACGCCCTGGCCGGGAAAGCGCCATAAATGAACTTACGAGCCCTGATTTACGGCCTCGGAGGCGTCGGGTTGGCGATCCTGCTCGGCTGGCTCGGGCACCATTTTGGCAGCACCACACATATCCGCAGAAAGATCGGCCAGGAGCCATTGGCCAAGGCTTCCTGTTTCCAATGCCATTTTGTTTCCACGAAGCGGCTGCCGTGGGCCCGGCCGCGCCCGCATCACGACTCTCCCGCCGGCCTGGCGTTGTCGCCGGATGGGAAACGGATTTACGTCGCCCTGGATGACCGCGACGAGGTGGCCGAAGCGGATGTGGCGTCGCTGAAAGTGCTGCGGCGTGCCCGGGTGGCCGGGGGGCCGTTTGGGTTGGCGCTTAACCCTGAGGGCAGCAGCCTGTTTGTCGCGTGCAAGAACGGAGACCGGTTGGCGGTGCTCGAAACTGCGGGCCTGACGGAAACGGGTTCGCTGGGGGTCGGACTGGGCCCGGCCAGCGTCGCATTCTGCCGCACCGCCAAAGGCGACCGCCTGGTGGTTGCGAATTCCATCTCCGACGAT
Source organism: Verrucomicrobiia bacterium (assembly GCA_036524155.1). GTDB lineage: Bacteria > Verrucomicrobiota > Verrucomicrobiia > Limisphaerales > UBA8199 > DATDCV01. Next base: position 12,195 of record DATDCV010000583.1, on the reverse strand, counting down.
CTTTCAATTCTCTCGGTGTCGCCCCTGGCGGAGCTGACCCGGCCGGCGGCCGGGCGCGAGCCGTTTGCCGTGACTGCCATGCCGGATGGTTCGCGGGTATTTGTGGCCAATCGTCTGGTTGGACTGGAGACATTGAGAACCGGGCCGGCGGCGGAGATTACCGTAGTGGACCCGGGCACAACGCGAGTGGTGCGCCGCGACACATTGGATTCGGCGCATCTTTCCGAAGGGGCCAGCGTGGTGCCCGCCCGTTCCTGGGTGCTGGTGCCGCTGGTGAAGGTGCGCAACCAGGTGCCGATTACCCAGGTCGCCAACGGCTGGGTGATGTCCAGTGGTTTAGCGGTGACGGACCTCAAGTCCGGCGAGGTCATCCAAATGCCGCTCGATGAGGCCAACGATTATTTTTCCGATCCCTCGGCGGTCGCGGTCGACCCCGGGGCGCGCCGGGCGTTTGTCGCCTCTGGCGGCAGCGACGTCGTCAGCGTGGTGGATTTGGAGCGACTGGCCAAATGGCTGGGAAGGGCGAGCGTGGCCGAGAAGCAGGAGGCCATTTATGATCTGGCGCTTTCCTCCGAGTATGTCATCGGGCGCATCCCGACGAAGCGCAATCCGCGCCAGGTGGTGGTTTCCGGGGACGGGTCGAAGATTTTTGTGGCTGAACGGCTCGAGGACACCGTCCTGGTCGCGGACGCGAGGACGCTTCAACCGTTGGGCCGGATCGTGTTGGGAGACGGCGGGCAGAGCGACCCGATCCGCCGGGGCGAGCGGGTGTTTACCTCCTCAGCCTACACCTTCCAGCACCAGTTCTCCTGCCGGTCGTGCCACCCGGACGGCCACGTGGACGGGCTGAGTTACGATTTTGACGGCGACGGGATAGGAGACAACCTGCTCGACAACCGCAGCCTCCAAGGCGTGGCTGGCACCGAGCCGTTCAAATGGAACGGGAAGAACCCGACGCTGGAGATTCAGTGCGGACCGCGGTTCGCCCGGGTGCTGATGCGGACCGAGCCGTTTCCCGCAGCGCAGTTGAAAGATCTGACCACGTTTATCCAGTCGCTGCCGCCTCCACGCATCGCCCGGCATGCCGGGGACAAGCTGACCCAGTCTGAGGAACGCGGGCGCGCCATTTTCTTCGCCACCAAAACGCCCGATGGAAAAGAGATTCCGCTGGCGCGCCGGTGTGTCACCTGCCATCCGCCGCCGCTGTACACGGTCAAACTCCCGTTCAACGTCGGCACCAAAGGGCCTTTCGATTCGTCTGCCGCGTTCGACGCGCCGCATCTGCTGGGGATCGCCGACTCCGCGCCTTATTTGCACGACGGCCGCGCCCAAACGCTCGAAGAGCTCTGGACCATCTATAACACCAACGACATGCACGGCGTCAGCAGTTACATGAACAAGATCCAACTCAACGACTTGATCGATTACCTCAAAACTCTCTGACCGCAAATGTTGTTATGAACCCCGGAATAACACTACCGGCGCTGGTTGCGGCACTCGTCGCGACACTGGCCCCTGGCTACACCCTTCGCGCAGCGCCCGTCGCCGATGTCCCCTTCCCGGTCATCGAACGGTTCGAAAACCTTGGCATGAAGGAAGGGATGCCCTCACACAAGGTCCATTGCGTGCTGACGGCAAGCGACGGCAAGCTATGGGTCGGAACCTACAAGGGCATCCTGGTAAGGGAGGACGGCAAGTTCAGAAAGATCGGCACCGAGAACGGTTTGAGCCATCCAATGGTTATGTGCATGGCCGAGGATACGCGCAACGGCGACATGTGGATCGGCACGATGCGGGGTCTGAACCGGTACAGCGCCGGCCGGATCACGACCTACACCCAGACGAGCTGCGGCATGCCCAACAATGTTGTTTACGGGGTAGACGTGGACGGCGCGACGGTGTGGGTCGCCACCGCGGCGGGCCTGGGCGAGTTCAACTTGAAAACCGGCGGCTGGTCGATTTACGACCACAACAATACGGTGATGCACGAGCCCTGGGTGTACGCGGTGAAGAGCGCCAAGGACCGCGTGTTTGTCGGTGTCTGGGGCGGCGGGATCCTCGAGTATGATCCGGCCAGCAAAGTCTTCAAAGAACACCGGGACCCGGACCGCGATTTTCACTTTGACCTTTTCCCGGACGACGGCCCGGTGGCGGACATCACCTCGTGGATCGCCTGGGAGGACGGGATTATGTGGCAGGGGACCTACTTTGGCCTGTCGCGATACGACGGGTCGCGCTGGCGGACGTGGCAGGAGAAGAAATCCCCGCTGATTGGCAATTTCGTTAATTTTGTCTGGGCGCACCGCCGGGTCGCCTGGGTGGGGACCGACCGGGGGCTGTCGGTGACCGATGGCAACACCTGGGTGAATTACCGCACCAATGAGAAAGGGGAGGGCGTGGTCGAGATCGCGCGGCCGGGAAAACCGGTGGAGAGCCGGGGCATGGAGACTCACCTGGCCAATGATTTCGTGCTCGGCATTTGGGCGGACGACCATGAGGCCTGGTTGGCGACTTCCGACGGGCTGAGCCATGCGATTTTTTCCGAAAGCCAAAAACCGGCGGCGACCGCCGCCCGGTAACTTCGAGAGGTGTTTTATGAACTCTATTCCCACAGCATTGCGGAAACAGGAAACCGCTCAAACCGCCTACACGGACGGCGAAAAGATCGAACGGAGTGCGCTGGGCCTGCCGGCCTGCGAGCCCGCGCCGACCGGGCTGATTAAGCGCCTCCCGAAAGGGCGGACACCGGTGAAGAGGAAGGCGATCGCGGCGCCCGACGTCCTGAACGAGGCGCGCGAGTACGGGAGCGCGTTTGTGCGGGGGCTGAGGGTCGAACTGCCCGGCGGCATCACGCAGTTGCTCATCAGCGGGACGGCCAGTGTCGGCCCCAATGGCGAAACCTTGTACCCGGGCGACTTCCGGGCCCAGCTATGGCGCACGTATCATAACATCACACGCCTGCTGGAAAGCGAAGGCGCGACGTGGCAGGACATCGTCCGCACCACCTGTTATTTGCGGGACATCGAACGTGACTACGAGGAGTTCAACGCCATCCGCAATGAGTTCTTCCGCGCGCTGGGCCTGAACCCGTTCCCCGCGAGCACCGCGGTCCAGGCGCGGATCTGCCGCAGCGACCTGCTCGTGGAAATCGAGGCCATCGCCTACATCGTCCGTCCGGAGGCTTCATGAAGACACCGCGCCGCTTCGCCGTCCTTGTTTCCGCAATCTTCCTTGCCGTCCCCGTGGTCCACGCTCAGTACCGGGACAAACCGGACACGAACACGTACACCGCGGAGCCGTTGCTGCCGGCGGACGCGCCCGCCGTCCAAAAAACGAACGAGGGAGAATACCCGTATTACGGCAATGCGCCGGCCGAAATGCTGCCGTATCGAAACATCGAGCCCTACTACAAGTATTGGCTCGAACGCCTGCCGTTCCGCGGGCCGGGCCGCGACTATCCAGACCCGCCAAACCTCACTTCGCTGAAGGTGGGGCTGCTCAGCCCCCCGCCTTACGGCACGGAAGCGGTTCGGGGCGAGCTCAGCCGGAAAGGAGTGCTGCTCGCGTTCGAAGAAGCCAATGCCGCGCGGAAGCCCGGGGAGCTTCCGTTTGAGTTGGTGGAGAAGGCTGATTCACCCCAATGGGGGAGCGCGGCGAACATCGCCGTCGAGTTTGCCGACAATGAAGTCCTTGCGTTCATCGGGACAATCGATGGTGATGCTACGCATGTGGCGCTGCGCGTTGCGCTGAAGATAGAAACGTTCATGGTCAACTGCTCCGACCCCGACCCGTCGCTGACCGAAACGCAAATCCCGTGGTTGATCAGGCTCTTTCCCGATAATCGGCAGCAGGGCTACCGGTTGGCGGACCTGGTCGTGAAGCAGAAGGGGTTGACGAAGATCGTCGTGATGCGCACCAACAGCCGGCCCGGCCGGATGGGGGTTCGGCCATTTGTGGACGCCGTGCGGCGCCTGGGCCACCCGGTTTTGCAGGAGATCAATTTTCGCGACGGTGACCACGCGCTCGCGACGCAGATCGCCGTGGTGAAACAAGCGGGCCCGGACGCGGTTGTCTTTTGGGGCAACCCGGCGGACGCGGGACTGGCGGCCGCCCAGTTGCGCGCCGCGGGTGTCAAAGCGGCGTTCTTCGGGTTCGACCGCGTCGTTGAGCCCGAATACGCCAAAACCGCCGGCGCCGCCGCGGACGGCACTATCGCGATGTACTTTTTCGATCCCAACAAAAAGGATGCGGCCTGGCAGGCTTTTTCCCAAAAGTTCCTGAAGCGGTATGGGGTCAAGCCGGAGGCCTACGCCGGCTACAGTTATGACGGCGCCCGGCTGCTGGTCGACGCCATCAAGAGGGCCGGTCCGAATCGCTACCGGGTGCAACGCATCCTGGCCAACCTCGAAGATTACAATGGGGTGACGGGTTATATGCGTTTCGATGGTCGGTGGGATAATGTTGCGCCCGTGGTGATGGCGGAATACAAGCAAGGCAAATGGCAGTTCGAAGCTCCGGCGCCGATGAAGCAGGCCGCCCTGACTCCGCGCCAGGGTCCTTGAATCGTGAGACTTCATGAGCCGCCAAGCCCCGGCGCGCGGACTTCAGTCCGCAGCAATCCCCTATCGACGGGTGCGCCCCGGCTTCGCGCAGCGTATGGAGTGCGTGGAGCTTGCTCCCGCTTTGGCCTGCGCCCCTGCGTCCTGCTTGTTCTTCTGTTGGTCTTTACAGCCGCGGTCCACCTCGTGGCCGCGGAAGCCGCCCCTGCAAAAACCAACCTCGTGATCGGGCTGCTGCTGCCTCCGGAAGAACCGCAAGCCGCCAGCGTGCGCGATGGCGTGCAACTCGCTGTCGAGCAGGCGAACAAAACACCCGGCCCAAGAGTCAGCCTCGTGGTTCGCGGCCGGGTCGGTCAGTGGGGGGCCGATGCCCAGGAAGCGGCTCGGATGGCGCTCGACGACGGGGCGACTGCTTTGATCGCGCCACCGGACGGCGGCGCGTCCCATTTGGTGCTCCAGGTATCCGGCCGGACGGCGGTGCCGGTGGTCTCGCTGTGCCCGGATTCATCGGTGAGCCGTGCCGGTGTGCCCTGGTTTGCGCGGCTGGTGCCCCGGACCGTCGACGAAGCCAGAGTGCTGTTCTCGAATTTCAACTCCGCGCCGGTCCAGATCGGCCGCTGGGCCGCGTTCGTGCCTCCGGGCCGGCCCGGGCGCGAGACAGCCAATGACCTGAAAGAAGCGGCCGTTCTGGCGAGGACCTCGCTGGGGCCGATCATCGAGATAACCTTCTCCAATCGCGAAGCGGCGGTCGCCGTGGTCATGAAAACCAACGCGCAGGCTGTGCTGGTCTGGCTCGATCCGAAGCCCGCCGCCGAGTGCGTCAAAAGTCTTAGGGGCGCCAGCTTTCCCGGGCCGATCGCCGGCCCCATCCGGCTGCACACGCCGGAGTTCGTTGCCAACGCCGGGAACTCCCTCGACGGATTTTTTCTGCCCGGCCTTTTGCTGGGTGAGGCGAGCCAGGAACGTTTCCAGGCCTTCCAAACGGTTTTCCGCCTCCAATTCAAACGGGAGCCCGATATCAGCGCGGCGTTCAGTTTCGACGCGGCGGCGCTGCTGATCCAGACGATTCGCAACACCGAGCCTGAGGCGCTGATCCGGTCGCTTCCATCGGACCTGGCGTTTCCCGGGGTTTCCGGGATTCTCGCGTTCGATGCCAACGGAAACCGGAAGCTTCCGCTGCAGGTGCTGATTTTTGAGAACGGCAGTTTCGCACCCTTGCGCGCGATCGGTGAGTGAGTGGATTATTTGATTGCCGGGTTGGGCCGGGCGCGCAATTGTGCTGCGCGTATGGAAATCTACGACCACCCAACTTTCCGGATGGCTTGCCAGCAGTTCGACCTCGTGGCAGACCATTTGCAGATTCCCGAAACCGAACGAGGCAGAATCAAATTCCCGAAGCGCTCGGTGACGGTGGCGGTGCCGATCCGGCGGGATGACGGCAGTGTGCAGGTATTTACCGGCTACCGGGTGCAGCATCACCTGACGCTGGGACCGACCAAGGGGGGGCTGCGGTTTCACCCGGACGTGACGCTCGGGGAAGTGGCGGCGCTGGCGATGTGGATGAGTTGGAAATGCGCGCTGACGGGCCTGCCGTATGGCGGCGCCAAAGGCGGCGTCACCTGCGACCCGGGTAAAATGTCGCGCGACGAGCTCCAGCGGCTGACGCGGCGGTACACGCAGGAGATGATCCCGTTTATCGGGCCGCAGGTGGATGTGATGGCGCCGGACCTGGGGACCAACGAGCAAGTGATGGCGTGGATGATGGACACTTATTCGGTCCACATGGGGTATTCGGTCCCGAGCATCGTCACGGGCAAGCCGGTGGGAATTGGCGGCTCCCTCGGGCGGCGCGAAGCCACGGGCCGGGGCGTCGGTTACCTGGTCAACCGCGCTGCGGATACGACCGGGCTCGACCTGAGCAAAGCGACCGCCGCCGTCCAGGGCTTTGGCAATGTGGGCTCGGTCGCGGCGCTCGCTCTCGCGCGCTACGGAGTGAAAATCATCGCTGTCAGGGACGAGTTCGGCGGCGCGCACAATCCCAACGGCCTCAACCTGTGGGAGCTCGAGAAGCATGTCGCCAAGAACAAAACCGTCGGCGGGTTTCCGGAAGCCGAGCCGATCGGGAGCGAGGAATTGTTGACGCTGCCGTGCGATATCCTGGTGCCGGCCGCGCTGGAACGGCAAATCACCGGGGCCAATGCGGCGAAGATCCAATGCCGCATCCTGGCGGAGGCCGCCAACGGCCCCACCACACCCGAAGCCGACCTGATCCTGAACCAGCGTCCGGAGATCTTTGTCATCCCGGATGTCATCTGCAACGCCGGCGGTGTCATCGTTTCCTACTTCGAGTGGGTCCAGGATCTGCAGAGCTTTTTCTGGGGAGAAACCGAAGTGGTGGACAAACTTTTCCGGATCCTGGAAACCGGCTTCTCACAAATCGTTAACCTCAGCCGCAAGCAGAAGATCCCGATGCGATTAGCCGGGCTGAGCCTGGGCATCAAACGCGTGCAGGAAGCCAAGCGGATCAGGGGCTTGTTCCCTTAAGGCGCCGGCGATGATTCATTGAGCCAAGCCCCAAGCCGCCCTTATCGCAAGGCAGGTGCAGGGTCGCCACGGGCGTTGCGGGCAGGGGATGTCCTGGTTTCGCGCTGCAGCCTTTTCCTCCGCTTCCGTGTCCCGGCAAAGCCCCGGGGCGATTAACGGTGTTTCCCCCGGGTACAAAATCGGCAGCGCCCCGATTGTTCAAAACTTCGAGGCGCGTAGGCTTCAGGCTGGCGGCACAGAATATGAAAGACGGATCAGGGAATTCAACACGCGAGCTGAGTTCACCGCGGGCAAACGCGGGGCGCGGCGCGAGCCGTTTGGCGAGGATCGCCGTCCCGCCTTTTTACAGAAAGCAATCAAAAGAAAGAAATGGGCTATGAAAATTCTGCAGAAATTACAGCGAACAGTTCTACCGGTCATAGCATGCCTGGCGATGAGCGGGCAGGCGGCGTTGGCCAACGGCCAGGCGGTCATTACGGCGGCGAGCGGTGGCGAAGCGCTCCCAGCCGACACCGCCGGGGGGGCTTGGACAACCTTGACCGGCCCGATGATCACTGAGACGAAGGCACGCGACGTCGGCGGTCCCGGTTTGGGAACGATTGTGTTAACCGCGCCGAGTGGCTTCGAGTTCAACCCGAACGCACCGGTGGCAGTGCTGTTGGATGCGGACGGGCATAAGACAATTAACCAGTTGCCTGACGGAAGTTTGATCCCCATCGACGTGACGCCTGCCACCATCACGCTAACCATCACTGCGACGAGCCGGGGCGGGGCGGCGTGGCCGGATACATTGCTCTTTCAGAATATCCAGGTTCGCCCCACGGCGGGATTCCCGCTCACTTCAGGTCATATCACGCAATCGGGCACCTGCATTTTCCGCGAACTCAAGCTGGCGACGGGCACCTGGGGCTTCCTCCGGACGGTCGGCGGGGTGCTGGCAGGCTACCAACTCAGCGGGGACAGCTCAGGAACGGCCGGCACACCCGTAACCATCGGGATCCAGCGCGTAGACCAGTTTGGCAACCCCCTGCCCGGCAGCACGATTGAAACTCTAATCTTCAGCGGCCCCGGCACGATCGGAACCTACACCCCGACGATTGATGATTCGTCGGAAGCATTCGCCGGTGGCATCCCAGTCATTTTCGACAGCAACGGCTCCGCCACCGTTACCCTCGTGGCCTACAAAGCCGAAACCGCCACGCTGGAAGTGACAGGCGGGACTGCCTCCAGTTCCGGCGTCGCCGGTGGCCTCGATCTCATGATCGCACCGGGTCCCGCCAGTTCACTGGTGTTCGTCAACCCGCCCCTTGAAGTGACCTATGGTTCCCCTTTCGACCTGGTGGTGCAAACAATCGATCAATATGGCAACCTTTCCGCAATCGGCCTTGATCCCAGCGTGCCGGTGACACTGAGTTTAGCTGGCAGCACCAGCACCCTCATCGGCACCTTGACGCAGGATGCCGGCGCCGGCAATGGGACCGCCAACTTCACCGACCTGCAGATCGACAACGCCGGCACCCAAACAGTGATCGCCAGCGCCAATGGCTTGACCGCCGGAACGACGGTCGTCAAGGTCAACCCGGCCATCGTGACCCCGATCGTCAGCGTTGCGGGCAAGGTTTACGATGGCACCACCGCCGCCGACATCACGAGCCGCAAACTAAGCCCCGTGGTAGGGATGGACGAGGTTACTCTGGGAGATAGCGGCACCGCCGTTTTCAGCGACCGGCAGGCGGGCGCGGCTAAACCGGTGTTGGTAACCGGTCTGAGGCTGAGCGGGAAGGCGGCTGCCAACTACCGGCTCTCCGCGACGTTCGTTGCGGCGGTGGCGGATATTCTTCGAGCACCCGCCACCCTGACTCTGGCGTCCTCGGAAAACCCGAGCCTGCACGGGTCCCGGGTAACCTTTACCGCGAGCCTGGCACCGCCGACGCCCGCGGCCGGGATCCCAACGGGCACTGTGTTGTTCCTGGCAAACGGCCAGCCCCTTGCAGCGGCAGTCCTTCTAAGCGCGGGAATGGCGAGTGCCGGAACGGAAACACTGCCGTTATGGGACAGTGTCATCACCGCGGCTTACCTTGGTGATTCCAACTTCCTGGGGAGCACCAATGCGCTTGGCCAACTGGTACGGCCTCAGCTCGAGTTGCCTCGCGTGGTGAGCATCGTGGACAACGTGAATGGCACCGTAACTGTCACTTGTCACGGCACGCCGGCGGTCGAACATTACATTGAGGCAACCGCCACCGTGGACGTGCCGCTGTCGTGGGTGTGCGTGTCAACGAATACCGCTGGGATGTGGGATGGCTTTTGGACCTACACCGAAGAAAAAGGGCAGAACACCCAGCGCTTTTTCCGCGCGGTAAAACCGTACTAATCAACGGTCCTTACCGCGCGCGCGGCTCGGGGTTGACGAGCGCACGCCATCTCCCCTGGCACGGGTAGTAAACAACGGAGACGAGCATCAGCCAGCGCAACCGGCGCCGGCTGATTTTTACCGGGGCCACGTTGCCCAGCACCGCCTTGGTTCGCAGCAACTCGATGGTTTCGAGGCCGATCAGAATCGGCCAGGCACACGCGAGCCTGACGCGCAGGAAACGGCGGGGCACCGTGTTAGTGTAAATCCAACCTTGCTTCAGGTGTTCTTCGGCGCGAGCCAAATACCCGTCGTAAACCGGACGCAAGCGCCGCTCATTCCCGGCCTCGAGCAGATCGCCGGGCTGTAAATCGAGGCCGGCCAGCCGTTCGGCTGGAAGGTAGCAGCGTCCTTGTCGCAAGTCCTTGGCCAGGTCACGGAGAATGTTCACCAACTGGAGTCCCTTGCCGAACCTGACCCCGTTAGCCAGCAGCTCGCGCTCGTCCAGCGCCGTGGCCGGAAACAAATGCGCCCGGCACATCCTGGTCCAGAACTCGCCCACGCACCCCGCCACGCGGTAGGTGTAATCGTCAAGCTCGAGGTCGGACTGAAGCGCGACGATGTGGGTCGCAGAGGCGCCGGTGAAGCGGCGCAGATCCAATTCCTGCCCGCTTGTGATCGTGCGGAGAACGCGGCGGACGAGATCGCGGTCGGCGGGACTTAGCCGGCCCAGCTCCGCGAGCGCAGCTTCGCAGTTTTCCAGAAGGAGACACTCCGCCGACGAGCCTTGCTGGCCGACAAAGGAGGAGAAGTCGAGCGGTCCGGAACCGGACCCCTCGATGCGTTCGCGCAACGCCTTCAAGGCGTCGAGGCGCTGGGCGATAGGTAGCAGGTCCGTATCGGCAATGGTGTCGGTGGTGCGCGCGAGCAGGTAAGCAAGGCCGATCTGCGGCCGAATCGCGGCCGGCAGCACTCTCAAGGTCAGGTAAAACGAGCGCGAAACATCCCGCAACGTCGAGGTGAGCAGTTCTTTCGAGCCCGGGCTCATTTACATCGTCCCATAAATGAGCCTCTATTCCGTCGCCAACTCCCGGCGCCATCGCTCGAGCTGCCGCGCAAGCTCTTTCGTGCCTGGCGCTCCGGGGATGTTTCGGCGGGCCATCGCCTGTTTCAGATCGAAGGTTTGCAGCGCATCGGGCCCAAACCGTTTGTGAACCGACTGCAATTCCGGGAGGGACAGCTCGTTCAGTTTTTTTCCTAGTCCTTCGGCGACGGCGACCAGCGCCCCGATGGCGTGATGGGCCTGGCGGAAAGGCACGCCTTTTCGGACGAGGTAATCCGCCAGGTCGGTAGCGAGCAAGGCGGGGTCGCCGGCGGCTGCGGCGCAGGCGGCGCGGTTGACCCGGATATGCGACAACATCGCCGTCACGATCCGCAGGGTTGCTCTCACTGTGTCCGCGCTGTCAAACAGCCGCTCCTTGTCTTCCTGGAGGTCACGGTTATACGTCATCGGCAGCCCTTTGAGCAGCACACACAAGGCGGTCAGGTTCCCGATCACGCGCGCGCTCTTTCCCCGCGCCAACTCCGCCACGTCCGGGTTCTTCTTTTGCGGCATCAACGAGGACCCCGTCGTGTATTCATCGGCCAGCCTGATGAAGTTGAATTCGCTGCCGGACCAAAGCACAAAGTCTTCCGCCAGCCGCGACAGATGCAGCGCCACGAGGACGGCGTCGCTGCAGAATTCGATGACAAAGTCGCGGTCGCTGACGGCATCCATTGAGTTTTGCGCGATCCGGGCGCGTCCCCGCGCATCCACAAACCCGAGCTGACGCGCGACAAATTGGCGGTCCAGCGGCAGGCTTGAGCCGGCGAGGGCGCCGGTTCCGAGCGGGCAAACGTTCACGCGCTCCAGGCATTCGGCGAGGCGTTCCGAGTCGCGCTGGAACATCTCGACATAGGCCAGCAGGTGATGAGCAAAATAGACCGGCTGGGCGCGTTGCAGGTGGGTGTAACCCGGAAACACGACCGTCGCCTCGCGCTTCGCCAGCTCGACGAGGGCGGATTGCAGCGAGCGGATTTCCCGGCTCAGGCCGGCGATTTGCTCGCGCACCCACAGCCGCATATCGGTGGCCACCTGGTCGTTCCGGGACCGGCCCGTATGGAGTTTGGCGCCCGCGGGGAAGCGCCGGGTCAGCTCGGACTCGATGTTCATGTGGACATCCTCGAGCTCGAGTTTCCAGACAAACTTCCCCGCCTCGATTTCCTCGGTGATTTGGTCGAGGCCGCGGAGGATCGCGTCGAGCTCGGCGCGGGTCAGCAAGCCGATTTTGTGCAACATGGAGGCGTGGGCTTTGGAGCCGAGGATATCCTCGCGCCAGAGCCGCCAATCAAAGGAGATGGATTCGGTGAACTGGGCCACCTCCCTGGCCGGACCGACGGCGAACCGGCCGCTGCGGGAAACCGGAGAACTCTTTTTCATGCGGTTAAGCGGGACGAATTTGGGCCCAAGCCGGTGGAAAGTCACTGAGAAAACCTCCGAAATAGTATCCGCTCAGTTTTGGGTCGGAGCGCCGAGTTGCACTCGGCTTACACGCGACCGTCGGCGCGGTTAAGCCGATTAGAAATCGGCGCTCCGACCCAAAACTGAGCGGATAACCGAAATAATCGTTGTCGTTGCGTCGCGGCTATGAAATGGTGGCGCGGAGCAGATGAGCGAGTTCAAGTTTGCCTGTCCGTTCT
>DATDCV010000582.1:0-22019 GCA_036524155.1 Verrucomicrobiia bacterium | reverse complement strand
TAACCCCTCCGGCCAGCCAGATCGGATCCTCCTGGGCATCGAAGACATCACCGGTCGCAAGCGTGCCACGGAGGCGGCCACCCGACTCGCCGCCATCGTAGAATCCTCCGATGATGCGATCATCAGCAAGGACCTCAACGGCGTCATTACCAGTTGGAACAACGGCGCGGAGCGCCTCTTCGGCTGCACGGCGGCAGAGGCCGTCGGCCAGCCCGTTACCTTCCTCGTCCCGCCCGAATGTGTTGATGAAGAGCAGGGGATCCTCGGGCGCATCCGCCACGGAGAGTCCATTGCCCATTACGAAACCGTGCGCCAGGGCAGAGGAGGCGTTCTCATCCATGTCTCTCTGACGGCTTCTCCCATCCGGAACGAGAGCGGCGAAGTGGTCGGCGCCTCGACCATCGCTCGCGACATCACCGAGCGCCGGCGGGCCGAAGCATCGCTGCGCGAGGCGCAGGCGCAGCTCGCCGACCGCGCCGGACAGCTTGAACAAGCCGTGACCGACCGCACCGCCGAACTGACCGCCACCAACAAGCAACTGGAAACGTTTATCTATTCCATTGCGCATGACCTGCGCGCTCCGCTCCGGGCCATGCAAGGCTTCTCCTCGATGCTCGTGCAAGAGGCCGGTGAGACTTTGACCGAGACCGCCCGTGACTACGCCCAGCGCATCAGTAAAGCCGCCCAATTCATGGACTCGCTGCTGATCGACTTGCTGGGGTTCAGCCGCATCAGCCAGCAGCGGCTCGAACTGGCGCCCGTGAATCTCGAAGAGGTGATCGCGTCAGTCCTTCCCCGTCTGGAGCAGGACATTCAGGAAAAGAACGCGCGCGTGGAAGCCCCCGGCCCCTGGCCAGTCGTCCTGGGTCACGCGCCCGTCCTGGAGCAAGTGCTGGTCAACCTGCTCAACAACGCCTTGAAATTTGTCGCGCCCGGTACCCGGCCCCGGATCCGCCTTTGGGCCGAACCGGTTCCCGCGCCGGCTTCCAGTCCAGCAGCCATCGACTCTCAGCCCTCGACTCCGGACCCTCAACTGGTTCGCATCTGGGTGGAAGACAACGGCATCGGCATCCCCGCGGGCCAGCACGAGCACGTCTTCCGGCTCTTCAACCGCCTGCATGGCGACAAATTCCCGGGCACCGGCATCGGCCTGGCAATTGTCCAGAAAGCCGTTGAACGCATGGGCGGCAACGTGGGCGTTGAATCATTTCCCGGCCAGGGCAGCCTGTTTTGGATCGACCTGCGCCGGGTGCCCGGGCCCGGCTAACTTCTTCACCCTGTGCTCGCCTCTCAATTCAACTTGTCGGATTCAGGGGATTTCATGAACGACTCACAAACCATCCTCCTGGTCGACGACAGCGCCGACGACATTTTCCTTGTCCGCAGCGCTTTCAGAAACGCCCAGGTCCCCAACCCCATTCAGGAAGCCCACAACGGTGACGAGGCCATCGCCTATCTGCAAGGCAAGGCTCCCTTTAACGACCGCACCAGGTTCCCCCTCCCGGCCCTCATGCTCCTGGACCTCAACATGCCCATGCGCAACGGCTTTGAAGTCCTCGAATGGCTGCGCGCCCAGCCCGGCCTCAAACGCCTGACCGTCGTTATCCTGACCTCTTCCTTGCGCGAGGAGGATGTCGATCGAGCCTTCGATCTCGGGGCGAACTCATTCCTCGTCAAGCCAAGCTCCATTGAAGATTTGACTGCCGTGGGTCGTACCCTGCGCGACTGGCTCGGGTGCACCCGCCTTCCTCAGCTCGCCGAATCAGTCCGTCATTGACAACCTTCAGCCTTGCCGCCTCGCGCCAAACACTTCATGGTAGAAACGCTTTGCGGCGGCGAATGATTCTGCCGACTGCGCCGGCAACTCGATGTAGTCGATATGCCCTTCACGTGAGTTGGTGTTCATAGGCCGAGTATTCAGTAGATGAGGTTTCCGCCAAAGTTCGGAATCCGACCCGCCTGGATGTCTTTGGTCCACTCGTCCAGCTTCTCACTGCCGGAGCCCCAGAATTTTCGGCATGATTCAAGGTACTGGAGCACGGTCTCCTGCTCTCCCTTTTCCAACAGCTCCTTGGCTAGACTCATGTTGGGCCCGAAGCTGCCCAGCACGGGTGAACCGCGGCTCTTGCCTGCTGCGAGAAGGTGCCGCTTCGCTTCCTCGACCTGTCCCTCGTCCGACGCGATCAGCCCCAACACCAGATGGCCGTCATGGACGGCATCGCCGTTGGCCTTTTCGGGGTCGCCCCGGCTGTACTTGTCATCCAGCACGAGCATGTCCCGGGCGAACTGACGGGCCTCTTCGGTCCGGCCCACGGCCAGGCTAATCTTGGCGGCCCGGTCCAGATTCAAGAACCTCACATACTCATTGGTCGCACCCGCCAACGCCTTCATCTCCTGAGCATATTGATTGGTAGCGTGTGCCTCCATTCCCTTCCACTCAGGCCGGATCTTCCATCCTCCGGCTCCAGCCGGGGTGGGCAGCACCGAACGCACTATCGTCCGCACGTTCGCCATCCGCTCCCTGGCGTGGGACTCCGCCATGCCCTCCTTCAGCTCACGCACTTCGTTGCGCAGCTTGATTAGTTCCAGTTTGTCACGTCGGTTCTGGTCCGGGTCCGAGAAAGCGGCAGTGGGTTTGTCCAGCGCGGTCTCCAGGACGGACCTCAAGTCTTTCCGCAAGCCCGCCACTTCGGTTTGGAGTTGTTTGATTGCATGAGCCTGCCAGCCCAAGGCGACTACTCCCGCTAGGAAGCCGGCTGAAATGAAGATCTGAGCTGTTTTCATTGGCAGACACTGGTCTTGCTCGCGCGGAGAAGACCCGGGTCAGTGGGCGAAATGGAACATTGCCAGGAAGGCGAGTGTCAGCAGCAGCATCAATCCGCTCGGCATGAATTTTTTGGTTTTGCCCAACCGGATCGCGAAAACGACCAGCAGCGCCGCCATGATGATTTCAGCCGCGGTCTGGCGGAAGTTGCGCTGGAAGACCGAGGGCATGGTCATAACTACCAGCACGGCAGCCGCAACGGACGAGGAAAGCAACGACACTTTGCTGCCCGCCTTCAGAAAGCCGATCATTCCGCCGACGAGCAGTAAGACGATGTAGATCCACAAGATCGTGTTTGGTTGCATAGTTCGGCGTGAATGTAGCCACAGGACCGCCCAAAAGACAAAGAGCAATGTTATTTGGGGAACCGGCACGGTGCCTGTTCTCCGTCGGCCGCGGTGCTATTCGAGCTGGATGCGGTAGTAGACTTCGGCGCCTGCGACCGGGTCGGAATCCACGAAGGTGTTGCGTGGGGGTGTGGCGGGGATGTTGGTGGCGATGACCTGAGAAAAACCGGAGCGGAGTGCGGTGGTGCGCAGGACACGGTAAACGCGGTTGGAGGCGCTTGTCCATTCCAGCAGCACGGCAGGGGCCAGCCGTTCAGCCCTTGTCAGCCGGAAGTAGGAATTGGCGTCATTGGGGTCGGTGCCGGCAACGGCCTCCTGCCAGTTGGGCACACCGTCATGGTCGTCATCCACTGCCGCGTATTGGCTGTTCCAGATCACGACCTCGGCGGTTTCGTTGGTTTGCCAAACGACCCTGGCGTTCCACCCGTAAGCAGCGCCGATGGTGCCGGGGTCGCCATCCCCGCCGGCACCGGCCAGGCCACCGGATATCAGGTTGGTGCGATAGGAGATGGATTCGTTAGTCCCGATGAAGCTGCGGGTGGCAATGATTTGGTCGATGGCCTGGCCGGCGGCATAGCCCGGCCCGCGCACCGCGTAGGATCTGCGGGCTGGGACGACAGTGCTGGCGTCCCATTGCCGGGTGCGCCAGCGGTTGGCAGTCAGGCGCTCGATGCCGGGGTAATAACCGACCGCGTCTGAGAACGCAGGTTGCGCCGAGCGGCCGGTAAAGTCCGCCGGCTGAAAGGCAAAGGGCGGATCGAGGTGGAAACTCAGCGTCGGCAAGCGGCTGAAGGGAGCGTCGCGCATGGAGCCGCGGCTGAAGACGATGCCCAATTCGTTCGTTACGCCCTGCGCCACCCAGTAAGGATCGAGGTCGGGATCCGGATGCGAATCCAGGACCAGGAGTTTTCCCTTGGGGCCAAACGACGGCGGGTCGGTGAGGTGATTGAAGATGCTGTTGTCCGAAAAGCGATCGTCCTGATACCAGACCAGCAGGCCGCTGTTGACCGGACCAAAGCGGAAGCGAGGGTCGCCCAGCGCCTGGTCGTAGCCGCCGGAGGCGGTGGTGTTGCGCCATTGAAGGTAATAGTTGTGAGTGTATCCGACGGGAGGATTGCCATCGGTGCGCGTCCAGGGCGCCTGGTAGTCCCAAAGGTTCGTTTCCTGTTCGGCAGCGTCCGCGAGCAAAACCTGGGTGCCGGCGCGCACGACGACGTCGTCGAGGAAGGGCCCCTCGCCAAGCACGTAGGAGTCGGTGGTATAGCGAAACCGCAAGAGGACGTCCCTTCCGGCCTGGGCGGCCAGCGAGAGCGAGACCGCCTGGTAATTGGGCCAGGATGCGCTCCTTCCGTTGTAATTCGCAACAGTCTGCCAGCTCGCTCCGGCGTCCGGCGACAGTTCGAGATAGAAGTAATCGTAGCCGGCCTCGGTGTCGTAGGCAGTCTGGAATTCGAGGGTCGCTCCCGTCTCTGGGATATGAATCGGCGAGCGCAATCTCATGCGGGCCTCCGCCAGATTCTCCTTGCCGCCCCACCATTCGAACAGACCATGAGGCTGAACGGGCAGTGGGACAGAGCCGTTGGGGAGTTCGATCTTGACACCCCGCACGAGGTTGGTGGCGGCAGGAAAGCGGCTGGCCTGGCCGAGGGTGACGGAATAAACGCGAGCGGGGTCGCTGATGACGAGCGGATCGAGCCAGCCCCATTCATCAAGGTGCATGGGGTCCATGGCCTCAGGCAGGAAGCCGAGCGGAAAGCCTACCCAACTGTCGGACATCAGGGTCCAGAAACCTGCCGAAGTCTGGCCGTCTCCGTAAGTGTAGAGGTCCATGGCGCCGAGGTTGTGGCCAAATTCATGTGCGAGCACGGCGATCCCGGCGTTCTCAGGCATCATAATGTAGCTTAAGGCGCTCACCCCCGGGACGACCTCGAACGGCGACGCCAGACTCCACGAGTGCGACCACATGCCCCCTTCGCCGTAACTGGTCCGGTTGAGCAAGGCGGGATTGTCCTCCTCGCCGAGGCCGGCATGGATGATCCACAGCCGATCGATTAGGCCATCATGATCCTGGTCGAACGACGCCCAGTCGAATCCGGGATAAGCGGCTTTGGCGGTCAGGAGCGCATCCTGAACCAGGTTTCGCGCGTCGCCTGCCCCGGGTATGGCCCCCATGAACGCCGGGCGCTGCGGACAGGAGCGGGCGCCCGGCAAACCATCGCCGCCGTACCACCAGACTGACCGGCCAACTTTCACCCACCCAAGAACGCTTCCGGTAATCGAATACGCGCCTCCCGAGAGGTCCTCGTAATAGTCGCGCACAGAGCGGCCCGTGTAGTTCTCATACACGATCGAACCGTCCTGGCGCGTGTAGTCAAAAATCACGCCGTTGCCGAAAATGATATTGCTGTAGTAACTCGGAGCAAAATCCGGCTGCCAGATCATCGTGGCGGAAGGATCGTTCGTGCCCAGTGGCCGGGTGATCTGATTGTGGAGCGGCCCTGCGTAGGTCAGGTTGGTTGGCGCGCTGATCCCATACTTCTGCGCGAAGAACTGCGAAGCCGCCGCGTTGGCCAGGTTCACACCGTCATACTCGCTATTGTCGCAGCGGCCCAGGGGGTCCCAGGTCGAGACTCCGGGGGTCCAGGTGAAACTGTTCGTGCCGCCGAACTCTACCAGGATCACTAACACGCGATCACTGCCCGACATCCTCAGGATCGATGGTCCACCGCCGGCCACCCTGCCTTTAGTGTCCAGGGTGTTTCCCGCTCGCAGGGCGCGCTGCCACCGGAGCCGCTGCTTGATGCGCGCCCGCTCCAGCGGATTGGGCATGTCGATCTGTTTCATGAATCGGCGTTCAGCCTCCAGCGTCGCGCCGCTGGAACCATCCTCGGGCGCCACTGCCTGCAAGGAACTTCTCTCGCCGACGGCGAGCAATGCCAGGAGTACGGCGACCCGTCGCACGTGACCAACAAAGGCAGAGGCTCTCGAGGTGCTCATCGCGGGGCTTATGGCAGCCGAAGGCCCGTTAGTCAAGCCTCATGGATATGGCGACACAAGAACCCCTCGTCGTGCGGCGTATGGCACGCCGTTCACACGGTCGTTATCCGTCCTACGAATGTCAGCATGCCGGATGCGCAGTCCTGGCCCCCGGAGATTCCCGAGGAGCGTTCTGCATTAGCGCGCACCAGCGACCCTTTGGCCACCCCAGCGGGCAAACAAAGGATCACAAACCACTTGACCTTCTTTCGCGCAAGGGAGGAGGCCATTTTTCCGATGTTGACGTTTGCCCCCGCAGGCATATAAGCATCTCTACGTGAGGCCCCTCGGCCAGAAATTGAACCACCCCAGGCAGCGGACCCGGCGAATCCGCTATGTTTGCTATCCACGTCGGTGGCGCGGGGCCGCTGCTGCGGAGCCTTCGGTGTAGGTCGTATGCCCCTGTACACAATAATTGCTGAACACGATGGCGGAACCTATATCTCGCAGCACCAGGCACGGATACCTGGGTCGGCGCTGGCCAAGTGGCTTCAGCATGACGACTCAAGCAACCCCGTCCATGGGCGGCGGCGTTCGACCAGGGAGCGGCTGAGCAAAGACTTACTCGACCCGGACAACAAGCTTGTGCCCCTGGACGGCTGTGTGCGTGTCTGGTGCACCAGCGAGAGCGTCAGGGGCAAGCTCCTGCTTCTCAACATCGTGGAGACAAAGGCATGAGCACCTCGCTTGAGCGGATGCGTCGATTCCGCGTCCGTTTGCCTGGGTGTCTCAATGGCGGCGCGCCGCTCAGCGTCGCGTGAGGCTGCTTCGCACATGAGCAACAAAAAGACACCAATGTCAGGTGGGTTACCGACAATCTCTTTCCGAATGGAAGCGGGCGTTCTTATCTGCTCGGGCACTGGCACGGCTGAGAGGCGGATTGCCATGGCGGAGGTTGCTGGTTGGTTGTGCAACACTCAAAGCGACGTGCCGGTGTTCCAGTTGTTCAAGAAGGGCGGTGGGACGATTGATCTGCAAGATCCGAAGGGGGAGCTGAAGAACGCTCTGGCCACCTTGGGCAACGAGTTTGTTAACCTCGACGACATGTTGAAATCCTCAGGGCAGCTTCACGAGGACGAGGGTTTGGGCCGGTTTGTCCACTCGTGTGGCTCCTGGCGTTTGGACGCCACGGTCGATTTGCCCTTCCAAGCGGATGTGCCCATCAGCTTTGATCTAGAGATCGACCCGCCACGGTTTCCAGAGTCGATGCCAAAGAATGTTCGCTGGATTCAGGATAACCTCGGCGAGGTCTGGAATGCTGCCGCACGTGTTATCAACGCGCTGGTTGAAGCGGAAGGTATTTCGCCTCCGGAGCGTTTCGCCCTCCAGCATCTTTGGGCGAATATTCCCGATGCTGCATTGGATGCCAGCGAGTGGAAATTCACAGTAGAGGTGGAGGACATGTATGAGTCATTTGAAGTGGTTTTCCAGGGGCTCGAAGCTGTCAGTTGCAGTGCGGCCTAACCCCAGGCGGTGCAGCCAACCGGAGCCAGCCAGTTGGCTCAGAGACAAATCAAACGTCATCGGCGGCTGGCTGCGGTGGCTGACCTTGTGGTTGGCCAAGATCGGGAACTCCAGACTATGTTTTACCCTAAGCACGACCGGCACGATCCTGTTGAGGAGGAGATTGAAAGCCGTCGGCCATTCTTTCAGCGTATGCGAACTCGGGCGATCGTCGCAATCCTGTTGGCGATGCTGATATGGTTCGTTGCACGGCTGCTCGGGATTGATATCCCCTTTCCCTTTCACTTTTGGTAATTATGCCTGTGGCCAACCACCGTGTGCAGGCGACGCCGCATTGCGCTTTCTGCTTTTCCTGAGTCAGAACTCCCGTGCGCCTGACCCAGGTCGTTGACCACCCGGGCTTGTAGCGGTGATTGTTCGCCGGTCGCGAGACCCTGTATCCCGGACGGTCCTGGCCTGACGTGCGCTTTGACACCACACGGACAGCGATTGGGGAAGGGGAGGGGGTGTTGGTTGCAGGGGCGTTCCGTGGGCTGAAGCGTCACGGCCACCTCCTGGGCACCGCTCCGCGGTGGGCAGCCTGGGGCCTACAGTCGCAAGAATTGGTGTACGGGGCTTCCTCACCCCCTTCCCCCTCTCCTCTGCGGACAAAGTGGAGGACAAAGTGGGAGACAAAGTGAGAAGCGAAGCGCTGCGAATTGCCTCCGCCTCAGCCATCGGCGGGGGCGCCGATTTGTAATCGGCTTAAGCGGCCGGTGGCTGGGTGTAAGCCGAGTGCAACTCGGCGCTCCAAGGCCCGGCTGCGGGCTGCAAAGGCGGTGCGGATCTCTGCGCGTGCGGCTTACTGGACAACTGGGCGCAGCATGATGTTGCGATACTCGATGCCCGTATGATCGCCTTGGAAATAGATGGGGCCCGGGCGCATCACGTCGGACCAGAGAGCACCACCGGTACAGCCGCGGACCGGTTGGTTATCGATGATCCGTTGACCGTTCAGGGCCACGGTTACATGTCGAGCCACCAGTGTAACATCCATGGTCTGCCATTCGCCGGGGGCCCTTTCGGCACTCACGGTGGGGGTGATCCGGCTATAGACTCCGCCCATGTTGTGCGGGTCCAAACCGCGCCCGTAAGTGTCAGCGACCTGGACCTCATAGATGCCGCGCAGGTAGATCCCGCTGTTTTGGCCCTTCGACACCCGCACTTCGAGCCTCAGGTTGAAATCGCCAAACTCCGCGTCCGTGCGCAGATTCCCGTAATTCTTGTGCGGTTTGCCTTCCTCCTGCGCCGGATTGTTGACCAGCAGGCCGTTTCTGACGCTCCAGCCATTGACTGCATTTGGGTCCGTCAGCTTCCAACCGGAAAGGTCCGTGCCGTTGAAGAGCCGGATCGGTTGTCCATATTTCACTTGCGCCAGGTCCGGCGCTGGCGGCATAGGCGGCTGGCGCTTGCCCGCGAACTCGGACTTCTCTTCGCCCTGGCCGTTTTCGCGCGGTTTGACGCTGGTGAGTTTGATGGTATCGCCCGCTGCGTTGCAGGTGATCACTTCCGTGATGGTGGTTTTTACCTTTTGCCCTTCGGCATTCTTGCGCTCGACCGTCTGGCGGCGGGTGAGGACCAGGCTGTCTGATTCCATCTTTGCGGAATCGAGAGAGAAAACGCTGCCCCAGCCCCAGAGCATGCTCGCCTTGAGTTGGTCGCCGTCCTGGTCGACCCCGAGCCAACCGGCGGCGCCGCCCGGAATTGTGAGCGCCCAATCTCCTACGAACGGGTTATCGGCGGCAGTTGCAGCAATGGTTGCCGTGAACAGCGAAAGGATGACAAGTGACCGGTTCAAATAGCGCATAAAAGTCCGGCTCTTATGCGCCGCACCTCGTGAGAAGGCAAGCAGATTCGAAAGGCGCAAACGTCGGCCGGGGTGGAACGAGTCTGTACCTGAGCACAGTCTGACTGGTCAGACCGGTCCGACGCGTCCGAGGGACAAATGGAGGCTTCAGCCGGGCGGGCTCCGGCGTCTTGCGTCAGGGGCGCGGCGCGATTACGAGCGTTTTTCCGGCCGAGGTGTTGAGGGGCATGTCTTCGATGCCCGAGAGGTTGGTTTTCCACCAGTCCTCGGCCTGGTCGGGTCCCCAGTCAGCACACTGCGCGCAGCGGCCGAGTATTTGCTCCAGGTCGCGCGCGCTGGCAGGGCGTTCTTCCGGCGCCTTCGCCAGGCACTGGATTATGAGTGCTTCGAGATCGCCGCCGACTTCACGGCCCAACCGTTCCGAGGGGGCAGCGGGCGGGACGTTGACCTGGTCTTCGAGGAGTTTCTTGACGTTATCAGAGTCGAACAAAGTGCTGCCGGTCAGCAGCCAGAATCCCACCGCGCCGACGGAATAAAGATCGCTGCGAGCATCGACGTGGGCGGGATCCCGGACAGCCTCGGGCGAGATGAAGTGAGGGGTGCCGACAATCGCGTTGGCCAGGCCTTTATCGGCGGGTCCGGGCTGGCGAGTCTTGACCAGTCCAAAGTCGAGCACCTTGACGACGTCGCACATCCCGCCGCGGCGGGTCAGGACGATATTGGCGGGTTTAATGTCGCGGTGAATCAGGCCGACCTGGTGCGCTTCGGCGAGGGAGCCGCACACCTGGCGTAAGATGTGAATCACCCGCCCCTCGGGTTGCGGCCCGAATTGCCGCACCAGGTTGTCAAGGTTGATGCCGGTGAGGTATTCCATCGCGTAATAGAAAAGACCTTCGGGGGTGCGGCCGTAATCGTACACCGCGACGGTGTTGGGGTGAGTGAGCTGGCTTGTGATCTGCACCTCGTGTTCAAACCTGGCGGCGGTCGCCTCGTTTGTCATCTCCGGGCTGAGCAGTTTGATCGCCACCGGCCGGCGCAGCACCGCATGGCGGGCGCGGTATACCATTCCCGTTGCGCCACGGCCGATTTCCTGCAGCAGGACGTATTGCCCCAATTGGCGCACCGCCACCATGCCGGTGCGGACGGACGCCTGCAACCGCTCGAACAAGAGCGTGAAGCCGAAGATGGCTGCGCCGCTCAGCACGAGCAGCGCAAACATCACAAAGAACGCCTGGCGGAGGAGGTTCTGGGTTTTGAATGCTTCCGAGGTTGCCACTTCGGTGGCCACGCCCATGCGATAGTCCGGCAGCCAGGCCCACGCGCCGACCACTTCAACGCCACGATAATTGCGATATCCATGGACATCGGTGCCGTCATCCCCCATCACTGCGGCGGCGGCCAGTTTGGTTAACCGCAGGGCTGTGCGCGGTTTCACAGGGCGGTCTCCCCCATCGAGGTTCACCTCCGGGTCGAGCAGCCGCAGGTTGGAAATTGCCGTCGACCCGGGAGTATTGGGAATCAGTCCTAATGCCTTCAGCTTTCGATCGAACCGGGTCGCAGTCAGCACGTAGCCGCGGAGATCGAACGCGTAAGATTCGCCCGTTTCGCCCATCCGGGCGACGTTGAAGAGTTTGCTGAACTCTTCCTCGGGTTTGACCCGCAGCGCGAGCACGGCCGCGACTTTTCCGCTGGGGCTTTTGATCGGCGCCGTGATGAGCATCACGGGCGGACCAGCCGGGGTTTGGTCGCTCTGCCAGGCGCGCGGCACCGGTCGGGAGAAAGAAATTTGGCCGTCAAGCGCCTGTTCAAGAACGCTTTCGTAAGCCCGAGGCGCTGGCACCCCGATCCATTCTTTGCCGGAGGCTGCCAGCACGGTCTTCTGAGCGCTGAGGACAATGTAATCGAGATAGTTTTGCGGCTTCAGAAAAGGTTTCAGATAATCCTGGAGGGTCGTGGCGGCCGCTGAACTGGCCAGGGCTTCGGGGTTGCCTGCGGGAGTGGTTGCCAATTCGGCCAGGTAATTGATGGCTCCCGTGACCTGTGTGTCCGCCCCAAGGGCTGCCAGGTCGGACTCCCGTTGCGAGAACCAGAGCCGCAGCGCGGAGATGTTGGCATTCAGTACGGCTTCCAGTCTCGCCGCCAGTTCCGATCGGGTGGCTTCGTCCACCTGGCGGCGCACCCAGTAACCAACCAGACCCAAAAGCAGAGCACCCAGTAACGGCCAAATCCAAAGATGCCGGGACAGGAACGGCCGTGCCTGCGTGACGAGCCGGAGGAGCCGCGGCATCGTCCCAAGTCTATCGTGTGCTGCCACCCCTCCAGACTGAGGTCCTGACTTCGCGTTGTCAACGTGGGGCAGGGGACACAAGTGCCGGTTGGCTTGTGTGGACCGAGGTTTCGTGCTAATCTCTCGATAAATTCGGTTCTCCTGAGACACTCTACTCTCCCAAGGCAGACGAGTCTTCAGGCCGAAGCCTGCCGGCCTCGACCCGGGGTCCCTTCAACGTTGCGTGCGCTCGTCGGCCTCTGGCCGTTGCTCCTCTTGGGGTACGCAGGCTGCATGTCTCAGCCCAGGACCTTCGCGCTGCATGAGGTCGCGCCTGGCATTTTCACCGGTCGGAAGCCGGGGAGACAGCATAGCTTCGATGCGTTGCGCGCCCAGGGAGTGCGAACGATTCTGAACCTTGAGATGCTTCCCTGGGACGTCTGGCCAGAGCACCGCCAGGCTCGGCGCAACGGATTCCAATTCCGGGATGTCCCGATCCTTGCGTCGCCTTTGCCGCCAAGTGAGAAGCGAGTGAAGGAGGCGCTCTTGATCCTGAACGACCCCTCTTTGCGCCCGATTTTCGTTCATTGTTTTCTCGGAGAAGACCGGACCGCTTTTATCATTGGACTTTATCGGGTTTATTTCCTGGATTGGGCGCCGCCAACGGCCTGGCAAGAGATGCTTCGCGCGGGGTTCCACGTCCGTTTTGGGCTTCGCGGTTTTGCGCGATATTTCTGGCACCACACCACGATACCCGATTGGGTGAATCAAGCTCGATCGCCCCCAGAGGATAAAACGCCCTGAGTTGAATGAAAATAAAGGGTGGAATTGACCTCAGTTGCCTGGGGTGCCGTTCCGCGCGACTGTGAGTGGTCTCTGGCGCTCATGCCTTGGCAAAATCAGCCCATGATGAGGCGAACGAACTCCGGGCATCCCTGGTGCCTGCCCAAAACCGGATCTGCTCATTTGCTGCGTCGCCTTTCCGCACGCCGCAGTCAGGCTCGTGTTTTCATTACTGTGCTCTTTGCGACTTCGAGTCTGTGCTCGGGCTACTCCCTGCTGACTCATGAAGAGATCGTGGACATCCTCTGGAAAGATCAAATCCAGCCATTGCTGCTTCAGCGCTACCCCGCCGCCAGCACAAACCAATTGCGGCAGGCGCATGCCTTCGCATACGGCGGATCGCTGATCCAGGACGTCGGCTATTATCCTTTTGGGAATAAACTGTTCAGCGACTTGACTCATTGCGTGCGCACGGGCGATTTCGTCGCCAACCTGGTTCGCGAATCGAACGCCCTCGACGAGTATGCCTTCGCGCTAGGGGCCTTGGCACATTATTCGTCCGACAGGAGTGGCCATCCCCTCATCAATAAGGCCGTCGCCCTGTGTTTCCCCAAGCTGCGCGCGAAATACGGGGACTCGGTTACTTATGCACAAAACCCCAAAGCCCATATTCAGGCGGAGTTCGGGTTCGACATCACTCAGGTAGCCAAACACCGCTATACCTCCGACCGCTACCACGACTTCATCGGGTTTGCGGTGTCGAAGCCGGTTCTCGAGCGGGCCTTCTACAAAACGTACGGCCTGCACCTGGAGGAAGTGCTGGGTCACGTTGACCTGGCGATGGGCACATTCCGGCACGCCGTCAGCCGGCTCATCCCTGAAATGACGCGGGCCGCCCTGACCGCCTACCACCCGGAACTTGTGCGCGAAATCCCAAATTTCAACAAACGCGAATTTCTCTACAACCTTTCCCGCGCTCAATACGACCGGGAATGGGGCAAAGGATACCGGAAACCGGGGCTTATCGCGCGCGTTCTGGGATTCATGGTGCGCTGGCTGCCAAAGGTGTGGTTATTGGAGGGTCTTGGGTTCAAACTGCCTACACCCCAGACGGAAGACCTATATGTCCAGAGCGTGAACCGAGCGGTCGAAGACTATCGGACGCTTTTGCGTCAGGTCGGTGCGGCGAATCTGCAATTCCCAAACCCGGACTGCGACACAGGACGGCCAGCCTTTGCGGGCGAGTACGCGCTTGGCGACACGACGTACGCGTGGCTGCTCGAGACCACCATCAGGCGCGGGCTTGACAAAACCGCGCCCGACCTGAGGGCGAACCTATTGGGATTCTATGCTGGGCCGGTTCCGTCTCCGAACGTGCGCCGAAAGGCGTGGCGACGAACAGTAGAAGAAATCGAAGCGCTCAGGGCTGGCCCGAATTCAGCGCTGGCGGCGGAAGTTCAGAGGCGACTCCTCGTTCCCCCTCTGAAGCTGGCAAGTCCAAAAGCGAAGGACGGCTGAGGCAGTTCGATCTTGCAGGAAGCTGACGCGTGAGTGGTGCGGGGTCTTCCTTTCCGCGTATCTCGCGGTTTGCTGAAATCTTCCCACAGCATGCAATGGCGAGCGGCTAGTTGAGCCCGCTGCTGGAGCGGCCTCCGGGACCAATCTTGCCCCACCGCACACTCATTCGACCGTTGCTGCCGTCGCAGACATTCACAAACCTGTTCGTGTACGCGGCGTCCAATGCCTCAGGTCCCTGCGCCTTCACACCGCGTGTGCGGGTGGGGGCAAAGGCCGATGAGGGAACAGGGTGATTCACCGAGTCGTAGATAAACCGCGTGCGAATGCCGCCGGCTTCCTGCCCCGCGACCAGAAGTGTCTGAACGTCAATCCACCACCGCGAAGCCGGCGTGGCCGACGGTGGGCCTGATCTGGCTTCGACCACGTAGCAGTCCGTGCCGTCCCAATGTGTCGCGCCGCCAAACGCCAGTCCCAGATTCTTCACCGCCACCGCCGGCGAGTCCTCGGTAAGCCCGAACGGATCCGCAATCGAGACGTTCTGAATTTGCATCTCGTTCGTCGGGCAGAGCACCTGGTCCGGCCTGGCACGGGAGCCCATTTCCCACCACCAGTTTTGACCATCGCAGCCGACCCGGAACAAGCCGCCCATGATTTGGGAAACATCCCCGTAAAACTGGCTCGGCTGTTGCCATCTGAAGACGGCGCCCTGCGTGCTCAGTAGTCGAAGCCCCCGCCCGTGGAACTGGGACAACTGCTGCGCTCGTTCCACAATCGAGGTTATACCCGCCCGCCGCTGCTGCATCCGTTGCAGCAAGCTCAATAGTTCTCCCTCGTTCGATTTGGACCCCGCGACAGACTCTGAACCTGCTGGCGGCGCCAGCAACAGCCCATTGGCTGCTGCTGTTCTTTCGGTGGTAAAACGCCAGACATATAGTCTCGCGGGTTGTGCGTCTGCGGAAAGGAAGCCGCCCCCAAAGCCAGCCTGCTCTTTGTTGAGGGCAATCTGGTGCAGAACCCCGGGCACCAGGTGCATCGGGAGCGTAAACTCGAAAGTGTTGGAGTCGTAGCGAGGGAACTCCACTGACCGGAAATCGCCTGATTCCCAGTCGAGCTTGAGCGCCAGTGGGTCCATCGGCCGGTCGAACCGAATCCGCAGGTCCGTTGCCGGAGCAACTCCCTGGGCGCCGGGCGCAGGGAACACCGATACGACCTTGGGTCGGGACTGGTCGCTAGACTGTTCGGCGAGCGTTTTGCGGTGGTCGGGCAATGGTTCGGACATGACTTCCACCGCTTCGGGTGAGAGGTTTACCCCGCGCGTTTCGAACTCGGCCGAATACAGGGCGGTGCCGGCCTGTGTATCGACTGTAAAAAATCGCCGCAGCCCGTTAGTCGTATCGACGTCCACCGTCATCTGGCCGGGTCCGGGGATAGTAGCCATGCCCTCGGCGCTCCAGCTCGACATCATCTTCAGGTTCGCAATCGCGCACATTTTCGGCTCGAGTTCCTCCGCTCCGTCGGCGGTGATTGTTTCCGGCGGGAACAGCCGGCCAATGTCCCTGGGGTGGAACCGGAGCCAAATATGTGCGGGCTGTTCCGGCCCCGCCGCGGCGCGGCTGCTAATCATGCCGCCTTCGCGCGGGATGAGCACTGCCCAAAGAGCGCCGTCGTCGCAATAGCCGATCCCCAAATCGGCGTCGCCGAGTTCGACCCTCAGTTCCTGGCCCACCGTCAGGCCGAACTTGGAGACGTGGAAAATGTCCTCCCGCTCGAACCGCCATGGCCGCGCATGCTCCGGCGCCGGGTCGCCGGCCGTCAATTGCGTTGGGTATTCCTGAAGGAGGTCGCCCGGGCGAAGGGGCTCCATCTGCAGCCGGGTCGTTTCAAGTTGCTGATTCAGGTGCGACCAGCGATCGGTGCGAATCGAGGCCCGTCCCCGCCTGAAGAACCAGTGGCCACCGGTGACTTGAAACTCATACCGGCTGCGCCAGGAAAGATCGGGCCGTCGCCATTCGATGAACCGCGGAGCATAGCCCGATGGGACCAGCAAAAACTCCGAACCGAACAGAAACGTGCTGTCGCCCCGCCGGCTGACGCTGGATGAGCCGGAATCGGAGGTCGCGATAAAGAGCGGCACCGCCTTGAGAGGATCAATCAGGATGCGGGCGGAGCGGGCGCTGAAACCCGCACTCGAGTAACCCACCCGGCCCGCACCCATGCCCACCCTGCCTCCTTCGGGATGCTGGAACGTGATATCTACCGCTACAACCGTTTTACCTCGCCATTTCGCCGTGCCCATCGCCTGAATCGTGTAATTGTTACGGTCAGCTCGCATCGAGGTCAGGGGCGTCTGTAGCGTCACGCCCACCCGCAAACTTCCGTCGGACTTCCACCGCGCTGTGAACGGTCCCACTAACTCTTCCTCGTGGGTTCGGAGTTTGCGCCATGAGCGCTGCTGCCACGCACTACCCGGTGACCAGGTATTGACCTTTCGTTGGAACCAGTAGGTCGCCCGCACAGGCGCGGGTGCCAACCACGAGCTATTCGTCACCAGCATCCTGGCTACCAGTGCCTCAGCCTCAGCCTGGCTTACCGTGGGAGTGTACGTGAGTCGCTCAGGTCGGCTCGAACGTTGCACCAGCCAAACAACTCCCGCCAATATCCCGAGACAAATCAGACCGGCACAGGCCCCGCGGACGCCTTTCCAAAAGTTGGAGCGACCTTTGCCAGGCTCGGGACCTCCGCCCGGATGGTCCTCAGGTTTTGTTTTCATTCTGTGTGCCCGGTACAGAAGTAGAACCGGCGAAAGGTTACACGGTTTGTGGGCGGCGGTCTACGGAGTACAGCAACGGGGCAGCAGTTCTCATTATGGGATTGTGGCGCGGGCGTCTCGCCCGCGGGTTCGGTCGGCGTCCCGCCGATCGAGGCTAAGAAGGGCGGGGACGCCCCAGAAACTCGCGGGCGAGACGCCCGCGCTACGCCAAAGTGAGAATTGCTGGCAACGGGACCAGTTCTCCACCTTGCGGCGTTGCTGTGCTCCGGGACCGCATCAAGCCGCTTTTCAGAACCGTTCGCCTTCGTTCACTGCCTTCTCAACCTGCCCTCACATTCTCAGCAACTGAAACGTAAGAGCACATCGGCTGTGAGGGCCTCTTTAATGTTCGGGTCTCATCCTTGACGACGAAGGTGTGCCTCAAGACGCACAGTTCCAAAAAGAAGGAATCGGTGGCAAAATGCCTCTAATCCGCCGCCGAAGGAGCTGAAGACGTTTCGGCTGTTTTTCGGTATGAGCATGTCGCAGCGTTGACTTCTTACACGGTTGCGGGATCGAACCGGATCAAAGGTCTCATGAAAGCGCGTGAACCAGCCACAGAACGGGGTCGACGGTCGGCAACCGTATTGAACCGGTGCACGAAGTTGCGGGTCGTGGCCGCCCTCGCCGCTACGTTCTGGAGCACGACCTGGCCGCTGATCGCCCAGACAAATGTGGCCTTGGGGGAGGCCTTGGATGCCACCAATCTTGTTTGGGCATATCGGGGGCCGTGGCGAGCTCAAACAAATGTCACTCAGGACGGAGTCGATGCGGCGGAAACCGGCCCGCTGCGTTCGGGAATCGTCGGCGAAACCGCATGGCTGGAAACCTCGGTTCAGGGGCCTGGAATCGTCAGTTTTTGGTGGAAGGCGGCGGCGGCTTCCGATCCGTCGACCTACCCCGACTTCAGTTACAGTTTTTCCGCGGGGGGTGTGACCCGGGCTTCCGCCTCCGAAGAGAGCTTTCACGACGGCTGGCAGCAAGTCGTCACCCCTATTTCCGCGGGGCCGACGAATTCCACAATTCTGCGGTGGCAATTCAGCACCCTTGGCGGCTGCACTGATCCGGCAGAGGGTACGGCTTGGCTCGATCTCGTCAGCTTCACCCCGCTGCAGCCGACGGTCGCGTTGGCCCGGCCGACCGAGACCAATTTGACGTTCCTCCTAACGGCGCCATCGGACGCGAGCTGTGTAATCGAGCAATCCACCAATCTCCTGCTGTGGGAGCCGCTACCGGGCTTGGGCCCGGTCGCGCTCCGCGATGGAGCCGCCACGGTGCAGGTTCCGAGGCCTGACAGTCCGCGCTGCTTTTATCGCCTGATGTGGGTGCACTGAGCGCGCGGTGCTCGGCAGGCGGCACGTATGCGTTGGACCCAATCAAAGGCCCCCATCCACGTACCATCCTCCCGTATTGCCATCCTTTTTCAGCCCCAGCGCGTGCTTCTTCACGACCCCACTCTTGAGCTTGATTTCGTAAGGGATGATTTGCGCGGTTCCGAAAAGAGCTGAAGTAGAGGCGTCCCCAAGCGTGATCACCTCGAGGCCGCCGAGATATTGTTTGAAGTAATCGTCAACCGGCAATTTCCAAAATCTTTGGACTTCAGCCCAATCGCCGCGGGCGCAGGCTTCGAAAAACACGCGGGCTGTCTCTTTCGCCGACTTGGGAACAGACGTTTCCTTTTCGGGGGGGGTCTTGGGTTCGCTCTGCTGCCAAGTCACATCGGCGGGCAGGTGAATCTGAAAGACGTCCTCGTCCAGGGTCGGGTTATAGTCAATTTGGTTCAGCTCGAATACCAGGACCTCGCCGGACTTGGCGACCAGGTAGGCTTGCATCGAGTCCAGAAGTTCGGTTTGGCTGTCGAAGCGATAGACCTGGCGGGTGTCGGACAGGTCAAAGTACCGGTTCTTGAAAGCATCGGTTTCCGGCACCGGAGCCTTCGCCTGCATAGTGACGACCGATTTGGCCCGCCCGTCAGAGCCGCGTTCCGTGGCAACGGACATTTTCCAGTTCTTCGCCAGAGCCTGCCTCAATTGCTCGGTCAGAGTCTCGCTCAGATCGGCAATTCGGTGCAGCCAATCGGTATCAAATGCTTCGGACATCGGGTGCGGCACTTTCAGAGCGACATTGGCGGGAGCCTTCAGGTAAAGCAGTGTGGACTGGCCGTCCATTAACACTAACCGGCCGGATTTCTCGGCCCGCCACCGGGGGTCGGGTCCAAACTGCTCCCAGAACTCAATCGGCACCGGTTCAAACTCCGGTCCGACTAGTGAGAAATTATCGCCCGGCAGCGTGCGGACCTGACCGCGAAAATGGATGGTCCGGAGTTTGCCGATGGCCTGGGCGCCTTTGGCCATGAGCTGGGCGGCCTTTGCCTGCGCGCCGGGTGCGGCGAGGCCGAAAAATATCATGATGGCCGCCGCCGCTCCTACCGCGCTGAGCCCGAAGCCCCATCGAGTGAAGAGCGCGCCCATGCCGGCCCGCCAGTCCAGCGGTCTCCGCTCCTGTCGGATTTGCTGCATCACGGGCACAACCAGCGACACTTCGGCCGCGCGCTGGCCACGGGCAACAAGCTCCTGTTGGAGGCCCTCGATGGCGGCATATTCGGCGCGGCATGCCGCGCAGCTCTCGAGGTGCGCTCGACACTGGCGAGCTTCCTCCGCGAGAAGCAATCCTTCGACGCAGGCGACCAGGTTTTCCTGGCATTCAGTGCAGTTCATGGCTCATTCCCCGGGTTGGCGGTGAATCCGCGTTTTCCTGCGCTTGCAGCTCCTGCCGCAGCAGGGCGTAAGCGCGCGAGAGAGTTTTGGTGACGGTGCCGAGCGGAATCTCCAGGCGTGCGGCTATTTCCTGGCAGGAGAGTCCTTCATAATATCGCAGCAAAATCACTCGACGATATGTCTCAGGAAGCAAGGCAATGGCCGCTTCCAACGAGTACTCCTCTTCGGTGTTTTGCTCGTCGGCCACAAGCGTTTCTGCTGCGGCCTGTTCCCGATCACGCCTTTGAAGGGCGCGAAAGTTCTCCTTGAGAACCCGCCCGGCGATGCCCAGCAGCCAGGCATAAAAGGAATCCGGCTGACGCAGCTTCTTCAGGGACACAAAGGCGCGCACAAAAGATTCCTGGGCGAGCTCCTCTGCCTCCAATTGATCGCTGAGCCGGCCTGAGATGTAAGCAAACAAAGGTCGCTGATATCGCTGTACCAGCAGGCGGAAGTCTTCCGGGCTTCCGTCACGACTGCGCTGGACGCACTGACCATCGGTGAGTTCCAGGCGCTCACCCTGCTCCAATAGGTTCATGTCGTCACTTTGTAGTGAAGGTAAAGGCGATTTTGCGACAAAATATTTATTCTTTCAACAAACTGATCGCGCCGACCGGCTGGGCGGCTGGGCGTAACCCTTCAGCCATCTGCGGAGGGCGGCCGTAGCAGGGTGGTCGGCGCGCGGACTTCAGTCCGCAGCAACTTCCGTTGGGGGGGGGGATCCGAACTCCAAACGCAATAGTCGGTCGAGGATCGCTGCGGACTGAAGTCCGCGCGCCGGATGTTTGGCCCACCCGTAACTCATCCATTACGCCGGGTGCGCAGCTCATTTTTTGCAGCAGGCGTCTTCCTTGTCGCAAAATTACCGCCCCGCGCACTATTAGACGAGCATTTGAGTCTGCCCTATGAAGAAAACCATTCCGCTGATTTTGGCCGCCAGTTCGGTGTTGACGCTGACCGCGGTCACGGCGGCGGGTCAGTTACGGACGAATCGACTGGAATTCGATCCGGCTATAACCAAGTACGTGCGTTTCCTTGAGCAGCAGCGCCAGTCGCCATTGGAGTACATTCTGGGCCTCTTCGAGACCAACGACCTGGTTGTGATCTGCGAGCGCGCTCACGCGGAGGTCACCCAATACGACCTGATCTATAGCCTGGTGAGTGATCCGCGATTCCGGAGACAGGTCGGAAACGTCTTTATTGAAGTCGGGACCAGCGCTTTACGGCCTGCGGTGGAGGCCCTGCTCACGGACAACACACTCAGTGACGCACAAGTCGATGAAAAGCTGCGCTATATCGCGCAGAACTTCGATTTCGGGCCGGTTTGGGAAAAGACCAACATTTTCGATTTCTTACGGAAGCTGCATTACCTGAACCGCTCGCTGACGCGGGATCGGCAGGTGCATGTCTATCCATCCGGTATCGAGTTCCGCTGGGAATCGATGAGCCGGCAGAAGTGGACGGAATTCGGCAAGCAATTGGGAAGGCGTGACCAGATCATGGCGGACAACGTCGTCTCCAAATTCAAGGAACTGCGCCAAACCCGGGACCAAACCAAAGCGCTGGTGATCATGAATTACCGCCACGCGTTTCCGCACCTCCCGATCAAAAGCGGCCGCCAGGTCGAAAACACGACGGGATTCTTAATGGAGGCCTTTCCGGGCAAGGTGGCCAACGTTATGATCAACTCCGTTGGCTTCCTGCCAGGCACCACCGATCAACGAGTCCTTATGACGGCCTTGCAGCAGGGCAAATGGGACGCCGCGTTCGCCGTCGTCGCCAACCCCGGCATTGCCTTCGACTTCAGCGGCTCTCCTTTTGGAGAGGACGACTTCGACTATTTCCCGTTTATCCCTCACCGCCGCCGCTACCAGGATGTGTTCACGGGATTTGTGTTTTTCAAACCTCTCGAAGCCCACCGCCAATCGTTCGGCCTCCCCGGGCTCATCGATGCCTCCTTTGGCGAGGAATATGCGCGGAGAGCCTCCATTGCGGGGCACCCGATTCAGGCCGGAATCAATGAGGAAATCCAAAGCCTGGCAACGGCCCGGGTTTCTAACGGTTACGACGAGCCGGCCATCGCCGAAAAGATCCATCAGTGGCTCAAGACGAAGCCCTGACCGAAACGCCAAACCTCAACTCCCTAATTATGAAAAAAGAAAATCGGTTCCGTGTCCCGCGCGTTTATTGCGCCGCGGTATTAGTTGTAGCCCTCAACGTCCTGGCCGTTAGCGCGGCTGAGACCAAAATCGATCCTAAAACCCTGGATGCCTATGTCGGGCAGTATGAGCTGCAGGAAGCCCGCTTTGTATTCCGGCGTCAGGGCGACGCGCTCCTCTGCCAGGTGGCCAAGGAAGGAGTATTCCATAT
>DATDCV010000581.1:0-2345 GCA_036524155.1 Verrucomicrobiia bacterium | reverse complement strand
GAAGAAGCGGGTTGTACATCATCACCACGAATTTCGAATCGCCCTTCGCGAAATGCAGATAGGGAGTCACCGGACCCATGAGCACGTTATTGCACGCGAACACATAGCGGCTCGAGAAGGCGACCAGCCCCTCGCCCTGCGGCGCGGAACGGAGCTTGAAATCGGCGCCGCTTACGCCAAAATGATTTGCACAGCCGCCGAGGAAAATCGCAGCGGCGGCAAGGAACAGCCTGCCAACCTGATGAAGCATATACCCTCCGAAAATGACTACGGTTAAAAAAAGGGGAACACTAAAAAGTGGGCAGATTTATTTTCCCCGCCCTTCGTCGGCAGTCATTTTACAAAAAAAGGTGACAGATTGAGCCAAATCCCTTTTTGTTCTTTTCTTGTTTTTTCTTTTTGTTTTTTTGTTTACTTCAACAGGCGGATTCTAGTTTTGAAATGCAATTTCGACTGGCCGGTCAAAAAGGCACGGATGCTACCGCATCCCGCCCACCCAACCGGCGTTACTCAAAATTGCACTTCAAAACTAGAATCCGCCTCCTGAATTGGGCATATTTTGTAAATCGAAAAACGCGGATCCATCTTGGCAAACTCAAACGAAAACGGCGGGATATTCCCGCCGTTTTTCATTCTTCATCTTCCTCTTCATATTTCACGCGCGGCGGGCTGCCGTCGTACACCAGGTTCTGGCGCCGCATCAGATAGGCATCGCGGATGAAGCTGTAACGGTCGATGACCGCTTCATCCATCACCTTTTCCCCCTCAAGCAGGTTGGCGCGCGTGTTCACGCCCTCGACCGCCCAGGCCGTGTTGCGGGTGGGCACGTGATCGGTGTTGGCGATGACGCTGACGAAGCTGTCGGCATACCGGCCGGGACCATCGCGGAACGAACTTGGCCCCAGCACGGGCAGCATGAGGTACGGGCCGCTCGGCACGCCCCAGTAGCCCATCGTTTGGCCGAAGTCCTCCTTGTGCTTGGGCAGGCGATGGGCGATGTCGATCAGGCCGAACACGCCGAAGGTAGTGTTGAACAGCACGCGGCTGCCGTCGCTGGCCGCCTGTTTGAATTTCAGCTGCAGCAGGTCGTTCACCGTGACGACGACATCGTCCAGGTTGGAGAAGAAGTTGTTCACCATGGTCCTCGCCGGGCTCGGCACCGCTGCGACATAGCCGCGCGCAACCGGCTTCACCACTGCCCGGTCCAGCGTATCGTTGAACGCATAGACGCCGCGGTTGAACGATTCGAGCGGGTCTTTCGGGTTGCTGTAGTGGCTGGGGGCTGAAGCGCAGCCCGTCAGGTACAGGCAGCACAGCAGCAGTGCGGGTCGCATGGAAA
This sequence comes from Verrucomicrobiia bacterium, assembly GCA_036524155.1. Taxonomy (GTDB): domain Bacteria; phylum Verrucomicrobiota; class Verrucomicrobiia; order Limisphaerales; family UBA8199; genus DATDCV01. The sequence goes on along the minus strand of DATDCV010000581.1, from coordinate 1,006 downwards.
GCATGGTTTGTTGCATCGGATGGCCAAGTACAAAAGATTATAAGTGGAATCTTATACATCTAAAAGCAGGGTACTGTTGAAAATGAGACGTTGCGATTAGTATGTGCAGCATGAACAACCAGCTTGCCCCTACCTCACGCAAGTCCTTGTCGCGCATCGGCTTCGCGTTCCTGTTGCTGGCGGCCGCAGAACTGTCCTGGCTGCATGCACTGGCGCCGCTTGAGAGCCGCCTGTCCGATCTGTTCGTGCGCCAGCAGGCGCAGGGGTTGCAGCCCGACCCCGACATCGTCATCGTCGATATCGACGACGCCAGCCTGGCGCGCATGCAGGAAACGGCCGGAAGCTGGCCGTGGCCGCGTGCGGTGCACGGCGAACTGGTGCGCGGTATCGCCCGGCAGAAACCCGAAGCCATTGTGTTCGACATCCTGTTCAGCGAACGCGACGAATTCAGGCCGGACAGCGACCGCGAATTCAACCGGGCGCTGCAGGGGCTGGACAACGTGTATTTCCCGATGGTGCGGCGCGACGCGGAAGTGGACGGGCAGGGTTCACCCGCCGCGCAGGTCGCGGAGATGCTGGGATTGCAGCGCACCGGGCATGCCGACGAACAGGCGCGCATCGCCATCCTGCCGCCGCTCGCGATAGACCCGGCGCACTGGCGCACCGGCACCATCAATTTTGTGGAAGACAAGGACGGCGTGGGACGACGCTACGGGATGTATGAAGACGCACACGGCTGGCTCATCCCCTCGCTCCCGGCACGCGTGGCGAAAGGCCTGGGTTATGCCGTGCCGCAGCAGCCCGACATGATCCTGGCTTGGCGCGGCAAGTCCGGCAGTTTCCGCCACGTCTCCTATGCCGACCTGTATGAGGATTTCGACCGGCGGCGTCCGCAGCGCCCCGCCGACGAACTCAAGGACAAGATCGTCATCATCGGCACGGCGGCCACCGGCCTGCACGACGTGCGCGTCACGCCCATGGCGAGCCTGTATCCGGGCATGGAGAT
>DATDCV010000580.1:0-3133 GCA_036524155.1 Verrucomicrobiia bacterium | reverse complement strand
CCGAAGATCCCGCGGGAACGCGAGACCTACGCGCTCGACCTCCTCTCGATGGTCGAGTCGATCCTCGAGGACCCCGATCCCATCCTGTGGAAGCAGCTCGACCGCGCGCGCGGGCTCGCCGTGGCGGAGATGAAGGCGAAGGGGATGGAGTACGACGAGCGGATGGCGGAGCTGGCCGGGCATCAGCGCCTATTGCGTTCGGGTCGCCCTGGGCCATCTGCGAGTCCGCCTCCCCAACGGAAGACTTCAACTCCACGATCATTGCTGGGTGACCTACCAGAACGAAGGAGGAATCTGGGAAATCATCGAGCCGCTCCGGGTGGTTGCCCCGGCCCGGGCGAAGTCGAACGCGCGAAAAAAACAGGCGCCTGCCTTCCCCACCGAATACATTCCGCATTACGTCTTCAACACCGATCACCTGTGGCTGATCCGCTCGCCTGGCTTCGATCCTCACTGTGAATTCCCTGACTACTGCGGTCGCCGCACTTTCTGGAACCGGTTCGACCCCGCCTTTGCCGCCGGGGTCCACGCCACCATCTTCGACAAAGCCCTGGGCGACCTCGTCCCGCCCGACGCTATTTCCAGCATGAAACGCAAGAGCTTATGGCTCGATGTTAACATCCTGAGCTACGACCCCCGCGACCATTTCGACAACGCTTTTATCGACGAGGGATGGGGCCAGGTGAACCAGCGCCTCGCTGCTTTTCAATCCGACCACTCGGATTGGGCCAGCCTTGGCGCCGCCGCTCATGGCATCGCAGATTTCTACGCCCACTCCTCCTACGCCCACTTCGCGAACCTGCAAAACCCTGCCGACCCTGACGGTTCCCTTGCTGTTTACGCCCCAGATGTGCCGCTGGCCGCCTCCCCCGAATACGACGCGACGCCGCCCGACCCGTCTCTGCCGCCCTTCGATCTCACCTCGGGCCGTTTTTCGACAAACGCAAGCCTCTGGAATGGCTCCTCCCAGCAGGCCGCCGCCCTTTGGTCGGGAAAAATAATTTCCGGCAGGTATGCCCAAAAATACGATCCGCTGGCCACTTTCTGGGAAGGATGGACCAGTCTCCCATCCGCGGTGGTGTCGACTCCCGGTTTCGCCCTCCGTGGCTCGTTGCCGCACCACGACGAGATCGCTGTCGACTCCCAAACCATGGGCAAGCGACACAAGCTCTATAGTCAAAACTCCAGCGGCCCGAGCGACCGGCAGGCGTACGCGAACCAGTTTCGCTGGCGCATGAATACGGCGATCGAGCATATTCGGCAGGTCTATCTGAACCTGACCGAATGAAACCACAACTCCTCCGCTTCGTCCTGGCCGGCGCATTGTTAGCCGGACTGTTCACGGACGCGGCGTCCGCAGCGCCACCCTCAAAACCCAACATCCTGCTGATCTGCGTGGACGATCTCAAACCGCTGCTCGGCTGCTATGGCGACCAGCGCATCAAGTCACCCTCGATTGACCGTCTGGCCCGGCGCGGCGTGTTGTTTGAGCGCGCGTTCGCCAACCAGGCAGTCTGTGCCCCTTCCCGCAACGCGCTCATGACTGGCCGGCGCCCCACCACCCTTGGTATTTATGACCTGGGCACCAATTTCCGCCGGGCCGACCCGGATGCCGTGACGCTGGCCCAGTATTTCAAACAGCAGGGCTGGCGCACCGAAGCGCTCGGGAAAATCTTCCATGTCGGCCACGGCAACCACGAGGACCCCGTCTCCTGGAGCGTGCCCCACTGGGGCCCCAAAACCGGCCCCGCCGGCGGTTATGTCCTCCCCGAAAACCGTCCTCCTCAGTCGACCCGCGAGGAGGCCCTCTTCACCAACATGCCCTACAGCGAAGCCGTCAAGCTGCCCCGCGGCGCACCCGTCGAATGCGCCGATGTTCCCGATGACGCCTACGGCGACGGCAAGATCGCCGCCGAGGCTATCCGGCGTCTCCGCTCCGCCAAAGACAAACCCGACCAACCGTTCTTTCTTGCCGTTGGTTTTCTCAAGCCGCACCTGCCCTTCATCGCTCCCAAAAAATACTGGGACCTCTATCGGCGCAGCGACTTCACCCTCCCCGCCTTGCAGACTCCTCCGCTGGGCGCGCCGCCGTTCGCCCCGACCACGTGGGGCGAATTGCGCCAATACAGCGATATCCCCGAGGTCGGCCCCCTAACCCGCGAAAAAGGGTTGCTGCTCATCCATGGCTACCACGCCGCCGTCAGCTACATGGACGCGCAGCTCGGCCGCGTGCTCGACGAATTGGACAGTCTCGGGCTGGCGCAAAACACCGTTATCGTGCTTTGGGGCGACCACGGCTGGCACCTGGGCGATCATGGCATGTGGAGCAAGCACACGAATTACGAACAGGCTGCGCGCATACCCTTTTTAGCGGTTGTGCCCGGGCTGACCGAGCCGGGCGGGCGCTGCGGTGCGCTCGTCGAAACCGTGGACATTTACCCGACCCTCTGCGAGTTGGCTGGCTTGGCCACACCCTCGGGCCTGGACGGCTCAAGCTTCGTCCCGGCTCTCAAAGACCCCGCTAGTGCGGGCACCAAAGAGGCGGCTTTCCACGTTTTTCCTCGCTCCCCCAGGGGAATGGGTGAACTCATCGGCCGCGCCGTGCGGACGGAGCGATATCGCCTCGTCGAGTGGAAGAAACCCGCCGCCCCTCCCGAGACCGCCATTCTCGAGCTTTACGATTATGGGACCGATCCGGAGGAAACCAAAAACCTGGCCAGCGAGCAGCCCGGGGTGACCGTCAAACTCCGCGCCATCCTGGCGAGGCAACCGGAGGCCCGGCCGCAACTCCGGAGGCCTCCCGCCCCGAAATAGCCGAGCCTCCATCCAAGCCCGGCGCGCGGACTTCAGTCCGCAGCAATGCCCGACCGACTATCGCGCGCGGAATGCGGACGCCCCTGCCAACGGAGGTTGCTGCGGACTGAAGTCCGCGCGCCGGCAGCAAAGCTCTACCGGCCGCTCGAAGGCCGCGGACCTATTTGGCGGCCGAAAAGTCGGTCGGCGTCATGAGGACCGACTGCACCCCATCCTTGACCGTGAGGGGGCCGTCCCTCTCCGACTCGGCCTTGGCCTTCACCCATTCAGGGTCAGCACGGAACGCCTTGAAAGATGCCTCGCAGGCCTCGCGATCTTT
>DATDCV010000579.1:0-1836 GCA_036524155.1 Verrucomicrobiia bacterium | reverse complement strand
CCGACCTCCTCTGGCTGCTCGCCCGACACGCCGAGGCTCAGTCCGACGCCTGAATACGAAAAACATTTCGTTCCGGATCCGGCGAGCTGAGTGGCATTCGAGCTGTGCCGCGCCCGCAAGGTTTTCCGCTCCGGCGCCGTCGGCGATCGTCGGCGCCGCACGGCCCCCGAAGACCATCGGACATACGGTCAGATGCAGTTCGTCGACCAGGCGGGCCCGAAACAGCGCGTCGTTGAGCTCCCCTCCGCCCTCGCACAGCAGCCTTTTCACCTTCCACTTCTCCCTCAACCAGCCAAGCGCCGCCCGAAAATCGATCCGCTCTTTGCCGCAGATCTTCACCTCATCAGCCACGGCCGAAAGCTGCCTCAGCCGCTTGCGTCCCGCGCGCCGTGTGGTCAGCACAAGGTTAGGAGAAAACCTGCGCCTGAATATTTCGGCGTTGGGATCGACCGATCCCGAACGGCTGACGATCACGCGCAGATTGTACTCGGCCAAGCCGCTCCGCAGTCGCCGCCGGCGGTACCTTGCGGCGCCGGGCCCCATCGTGATTTTGTTCAGGTCCACCGTTCGCGCGGCGGCCATCACGGCATCGGCGGTGGCGCGCAAATCGAGGAGGTGGCGCTGATCGCGACGGCTCCCGAAAGAGGAGACCGCCCGGTTCGCGGTCGCAATTTTGCCGTCCGCCGTCATGGACATGTTGACCACCACGAACGGCAGCGGCGTCCGCGTGCCCGTCTCCGATGCAGTCAGCGGGACGGGACCTGTGCTTCGCCCCCGTGTCACGAACCTCAGCTTAGATGCCGCGTCTGAATCCGTCGAGTTTGATCCAGGCGTTCTAAGGCAAAATGAGCATGGCATCGCCGTAACTGAAGAACCGGTAACGCCGGCGAATCGCTTCATTGTAAGCGGCGAGCGCCGCCTCTCGCCCTCGAGTGGCGCCCGGTGCGGCGATGGCGCTCACCAGCATCAACAGCGTCGATCGCGGTAAATGAAAGTTCGTCACCAGCGCATCCGCTATTCTGAAACCATATGGCGGGTAGATGAAAATCCGCGTCTGTCCCTTCCCGGGCACGAGCAAGCCGCCGTTGGCCGACGCGACGCTCTCCAGCACCCGCACGGTGGTCGTGCCAACCGCGACCACGCGGCGGCCCGACCGCTTCGCCTCGTTTACCGCCACGGCTGTCTGTGCGTCCACTTCATAGCGCTCCTCGTGCATGGTGTGGCGTTCGAGCGTTTCACTTTTCACCGGCGCAAAAGTGCCCAGCCCAACATGCAGCGTCAGAAAACAGACTTCGACGCCGCGGGATCGGATCTCACCAAGCAAGCGCCCGGTGAAATGCAGACCCGCCGTCGGCGCCGCGACCGACCCCGCCGCGCGCGCGTAAACGGTCTGGTATCGTTCGCGATCCAGGTCGCTCCGACTCGCGTCCGCGCGTTCGATGTACGGCGGCAAAGGCACCTCTCCAACTTCATCCAGCTTATCCAGAATATTAGATGTGCCTTCAAACCGTAATCGCCGGTGGCCCTCGTTGTTGGCCTCCATGACGGTCGCCACGATCGGAGTCGCGCGCCCTGCGGGAGTTGCGATGACGATCGCGGCTCCGACCCTGGCCCTTTTTCCGGGCCGGAGCAGGACCCACCAGTCATTTGTCCGCACTTCGTTTAGGAGCAGCAACTCGAACCGCCCACCGGTCTTCGCGTTTGTCCCTCGCAGGCGAGCTGGGATGACCCTGGAATCATTCAGCACCAGCATGTCACCCGAACGAAGATAGTCAGGAAGGTCGCTGAACAACCTGTGCTCCAACGCTCCTGTTCGCCGATGCAGAACCAGCAGGC
>DATDCV010000578.1:0-19950 GCA_036524155.1 Verrucomicrobiia bacterium | reverse complement strand
CTCAGAAGAGAGAAAGGGCCTCCTCTCCCCAGCCCTCTCCTCCGGTGGAGGAGAGGGAGAAAGCAGCCGGGGCTCTGTACGAAACGGCGGCCAGGTTGGGTCCCCCTCTCCGCCTCTGGGGGAGAGGGGACAGGGGAGAGGTGGCCCGGAAGGTTCATGCTCCCGATCCGCGCGCTCGAGCCGAAGGAGGCTCTTCCTGAGCCGTAGCGCAGAAGAGAAACATAACGGCGCGCCCGCGACCGCGGGATGGTGAGCGGGGCGGGCGCGGCAGTGGTTCCAGCCGGCGTGCATGCGCCGGGTACGGCTATTGTGGTGAGACCCGGTAGAAACGGACGGCCGGCGTCGGCGAGCCCAACGTCTCCGTGAACGTGGTCTCGGTGCCGCCGCTCGGCACGACCGGCAGCGCAGTCCAGTCCTTCAGGTTCGTGGACACCCATACGACGTAGTTCACGTTGGGCGCCGAGTTCCACTTGAACGTGAATTTCCCCTGGGCGAGGTTCACGCTCGAGCCGGACAAGCTAATGTCGGCCGGCGGCCACGCCCTGACGTCCACCCAGAACCAGGTCTCAGAACCGTCCGAGTAATCGAATCGATCCCCCGTCGGGCCCTCAGGCGAAAGTGCCAGGTCGACGATGTCATTCGGCTTAAGAACAACGCGGTAGCGGCGCATTTCCCCGGCGCCGTCCGTCCCGGCGATGGCTTTCGAGTCAGCCAGCGCGCCATTAATGAACACCAGGCCAGTTACGCCGCCGTTGGCGAGGTTCGTCTTTCTAACTTTCCAGATGACCGTGATCGGCGTGTTGCTGGTCAGGGTGCTGGCGACCCAGCGCCGGATCACCCACTCCTCCTGCGTAGGATCAGGCGTGCCGCCAATTGTCGGCGCGCTGTTCGTGCCATTCGGATGCACCGCCAGCGGACCCTGCATGGCCCACGGCGCGACTCCGGCCGTATTCAATACCCAGGCGCCATTGTTCCAGGTCTGCGTCACGCCATCCCAGGGATTCGGATTATCCGCCCCGCCCGGGAACGGGATGAAGTCTTGGTTGGCGTTGTAATTCACTGTGCCCGCAATCGGGTTAAAGATCCGGTAGCCGTTGTACCAGCCGTTCGAGCCTTGGATCCCGGAGAACTGCGCTTCCGAATTGGCGATCACGAAAGCCAACGGGTTGTCGTTGGGGTTGGTGGGATCGGTTCCCCACGCAATCTCGGCCGGATCTGAGAACCCGTCATTGTCAGTATCAGCTTTGTTTGGGTTGGTCGGTGGCGTGCGATTCACCTCCACCGAGTCGGAAAGACCGTCCCCGTCCGTGTCCGCCTTGGTCGGGTTGCTTCCCGTGTCGGTCGGGCTGACATAAACCCCGGTGCCGGTTTCGACCTTGTCGCTCAGGCCATCGCCGTCGGTATCCGCCTTGGTGGGGTCGGTGCCGCGTTGGTACTCGCCCACGTCGGACAAGCCGTCCTGGTCAAAGTCGCCCGTCGCCGTCAGCTTGGTCAGGTCATTGGGGAAATAATTCCGTTCCCAGACATCCGGCAAACCGTCGCCGTCACTGTCGCCGGCGCCGACGGGAACGAAGATGCTGCCATCGGGCTGGCGGGGCGCCGCCGGGAGGACGGGGTCCACCAACAACCGGTTGATGCTGCCGTCGCAACCGTCCACGTCGATCCCGTCCGTGCCGCGCGGGCTCAGGATCAGGTCGATTTTGTCGCCCGGAGTGACATTGGCAAAGTAAGTATGGGTGATGCCGACGGTGTCGCCACCGCGAACCACTGCGGAGTCCTTTAGCTGGCCATTGATGTAGAGGCCGCTGGTTACGCCGTTGTCGATGCAAGTGGCGCTGCCCTTCTGGGCGTGCCAGCGGAACGCCAACGGTGTGACCTGCGTCAGATTCGCGGCGACCCACCGCCGGATCGTCCAGTGGACCGGGCCGTTATTCGACCCATTCGGGTGTGTGTTCTCACGACCAAGCTCGGTCCAGGGAGCGCTGGCTGCGGTGTTAAAATCCCACTGGCCCCCCGTCCAGAATTGGGTCATCCCATCCCACGGGTTCGGGTTATCCGACCCGCCCGCAAACGGGATGAACCCTGTCGTTGCATCGTAGTTGTCCCCGCCGCCGTCCAACGTGTAGTTGCGATAACCCGAAAACCAGTTGTCCTGCCCTTGCACACCGGAGAACTGCGCGACCGAGTTCGCGATTGCGGTCATCTCGGGATTGTCTGCCGGGTTATTCGGATCGTGGCCGGTCGCCACTTCGTCGCCGTCGAGATAATTGTCGTAGTCCGTGTCCGGTGCGGTCGGGTTGCTCGTCGGCGTGCCGTTGACCTCGTCGCCGTCTTTGCGCCCGTCGTTATCCGTGTCGGCTTTCGTCGGGTCCGTCCCCGTGTCGGTCGGGCTGACGTAAAACCCCGTACCGGTCTCCACATTATCTGTCAGCCCGTCGTTGTCCGTGTCGGCTTTCGTCGGGTCCGTGCCTTTCGTCGCCTCTTGGGCGTCGGTCAACCCGTCGTGGTCATAATCGCCTGTGGCGGTGAGCTTCGTCAGGTCGCCCGGAAAATAGGCGTATTCCCAAAAGTCGTTCAGCCCGTCGCCATCGACGTCAGCGAAGAGCGGATCGATCACTAGATCATCGTAATGGTTCCACCGGCCCTCGAAGGCCAGCGTATCGATCGCTTTGCCGGCGCCGTCGGTGACCTTGGTCCACGGCAGGTTGCCGGGGGAGTTGTAAACCCACACGTTGGTGCCGTCTCTCCGGCCCGTAACCACAACTGGGTCTGTGCCCCAACTGGTGTCATAGACGTTGATCGAGGTGATCCACACCGGCGCGGAGAATACGATCGTCGCGTCGTCCGCGCCCGCGATGTCATCAGTCGGAAACACACTCATGGGGGTGTCGCCCGCGGTAGTGTGTAACAGAAACCCGGTCCACGTGGCGGTGATGCCGGGGGGCAGCCCTTGAGGTGGCGTAGGGATCGCGGCATTATTTGCCAGGCCGTCAAATTCGGCAAACGTGACGGTCCCCGCGAAGGAACCACACGACCCAACGGCCAGCACGGAAGCAAACAACAGAGGCAGGAGAGGTGTTTTCATAGTTTTTCCGGAGTTGATTTCCCCCATCAGACCATCCACGGCCAGTCGCTGCAAGAAAAAACCGTCAAGTGACGTGTGGCAAACCTCACCCTTCACCACCCGAGTGCGCCCGACCCGCGCGCGACAATGGCCCCACGCCACGGCGCGCGCGGAATTCCTGGGGCGGATATTCACCCTCAGATTGAAGCGACGACATACTGAAGCTAAGGCGCGCTGCGGAGAGCACGCCCTACCTTCTGCACAGGTGCCGTCGCCACGCTCTGATCCGGCCGATAAGGGGCGGAATAGCCGTCGGAAAAAACTCGCCGACAGGCTTTTAATTCCTATCGACCAACGCCTTGGGAAAACGCTTGCCATGGGCCCCGGACACACCACCCTGTAACCAAATGGCCGCCCCAGCGTCTGTGGTACTGGATGCCGGTCAGACGCCGGGGTCAAAGAGATTAAAAAAATAAACACAGAAGACAAATGAGATTATCCAAGCTTAGTTTAGTCGCAGCCCTGGCGGTGGGCAGCCTGTTGGTCTGCACGAACGTCAGTTCCGCCCAGGACTCCAACCAAGGCAAAAAGAAAGGCGGCTTTAACCCCGAACAGCGGGTCGAACGCCTGGCCACAGACCTGAATTTGAACGCGGACCAGAAAGCCAAGGTCCTCGAGCTGTTCAAGGCCGACTCAAAGAAATACCAGGAGCTGCGGGCCGACACCAGCACCCCGCGGGAGCAGCAACGCGAGAAAATGCGCACCATCCGCGAGGAAAGCGACAAAAAGCTGAAAGCTATTCTGAAGCCCGACCAGTGGGAAAAGTATCAGAAAGATCGCGAGCAATTCCGGCCGAAGGGCGGCGAGAAGAAGGGCGAGCGGAAAGGTCAGAAGAAAGATCAATAGCCGAATTGTTTCTGTTGGTTTTGTGCAAAGGGACGGTGTGAAGCCGTCCCTTATCGTTTGGCTCCTCGTGAGCCGCACGGTTCACTCGTCCCGGCGCGCGACACGCCCTCGAATCTGATCGATCGCCCACCTCGCGTGCTCCGCGATCAAGGGGTCCTGGGAATCGGCCGCCTTGTCCAACGCCACCAGCGCCGTTTCGTCTCCGATGTTGCCAAGCGCGACGCAGACGTTGCGGAGCAAACCGCGCCGTTTCCCTCGCTGCAGAGGCGTCCCGCGGAAACGCGCGTCAAACTCCGCCTCGTCCAACGCCAGCAACTCGAGCAAGTGCGGGCTCTCAAGTTCCGGCCGGGCAAACGACTTCAGCAGCGTCGCTTCGCGCGCGAACCGGTTCCAGAGACACACAGCGAGACAGGCGTCGCATCCGAAAATCCGGTTGCCGATTGCCGGCCGCAGCGGTTCCGGGATTGGGCCTTTCAGCTCGATCGTGAGGTAGGAGATGCAAAGCCGCGCATCCAAATGAAAGGGGGCCTGGATCGCGCCCGTCGGGCAGGCGGCCAGGCAGCGGACACAGGAGCCGCAGCGATTCTTCTCGGGCGTGTCCGGCGCCAGCCGGACCGTGGTAATGATCTCGCACAGGAAAAAAAAGTTGCCGAGCCTGCGGCTGACGAGATTGGTGTGTTTGCCGACGAAGCCGAGCCCGGCCCGCTGGGCCAGAGCGCGTTCGAGAAGAGGGCCCGTATCGACATACCACAAGGAGCGGGAGCCCTCGCCGCCCGTCGCATTGACAAACGCGGTGAGTTGCTCGAGCCCGCCGCGCAGGACGTCGTGGTAATCCGCGTAGCGGGCGTACTGGGCGATCAGCCCCTTTTCCGGCTCCGGCGGCGCGTCCGGGCGGTTTTGGTAATTTGCGGCTAACGAGATAACGGTCGCCGCGCCGGGGAGCACTCGTTGCGGGTCTGCGCGCTTCGCGGCGTTGCGCGCCAGGTACGCCATCTCTCCGTGGCAACTGGAGGCCAGCCACCGCTGGAAGATCGACGCCGACTCCGGCGGCTCCGCCGTCGTAAACCGGCATTCGTCGAAACCCAACGCCCGTGCCCGCTGCCGAACCGCCTCTTTCATTTATGAGCCACCTGCGCCATGTGAAACTGGTGAACGACCTGCACCGCGACTTCGCGGACGTTGCGCAGTTCCGTGTTCACGAGCACGTCGGCCTGGCGGTAAAAGGGTTCGCGCAAAGCCAGCAGCTCGCGGATCCTCGCCTCCGGGTCGGGGTGGTTCAGCAGCGGCCGATGGTCGTGGCCGCGGACACGCGCAAAAATGGTTTCGGGAGATGCCCAGAGGCAAACCACCAGGGCGTGAGTCTTCAGGCTGGCCAGGTTGCCGTCCTCGGCCGGCAGGCCGCCGCCAGTGGCAATCACAGTTTTTGTCCGATGAGCCAGTTCCTGCACGACGCGCCGCTCCAACGTGCGGAACGCCGGCTCGCCGTCCTGCTCGAATATCTCGGCTATCTTCTTGCCCGCCCGCGCTTCGATCACCAAGTCGGTATCCAGGTAGACAAATCGCAGCAGATGCGCCACGTGCCGGCCGACGGCCGACTTGCCCGTGCCCATGAACCCTATCAGCGCCAGGTTGTGTATAGAACGCGGTTCGGCCACACTAATCAGGTAACTCAAAATCCACCCTCTGGCACGCAGAATCTGGGCCAGACGCACGGCACGCGTCCAACCTCGCGCTGCGTTTGGATTGCGCGGGGCTCGATCGAGCTTTTCGGCGCGCAGCCGCCATTCGACAGCCCCCCAGCAACCTCCGCGCGCAGGTAGTCCCAGCAATTACCTCAGCCCGATCGGACGCCGGCGCTTGCCGCGCATGCGGACGGGCGCACTCCGATCATTTCGCCGACCCATTAATTGAAATCAAAATTAATCCTTGACTCGCTCAGGCTCAGGAGTAAAACACATTCTCAGAATGAGCGCGGGCGATTGTCACAGCTCCTCCCGGCGCGCGGTGCTCAAAACCCTGCAGCGCGCGCCAACCGGAGTGCTCACCAAGGGCCGCTCATTTTCATCACATCACAACATCACCATCACAACCAGATATGATAAACCACCTCCATAACTCACCACGTCCGCGCTTAATTGCCCGGACTGGTGCGCTCCTCACGGCCTTGGCCGTCGCCGGGGCAGTCCTCAACGCAAACGCCCAGGCACGCCTGGAGCAAAACGGCCGCGTCCTCGTCCAGGCGGAGCACTTCTTCGCGAACACTCCGAACGCCGACGGCGATCACTGGCACCTCTGGCCCGACGAGGATAACTATCCCGCAGACTATCCAATCTGGATTCACCCTAACGCCTGGGGCGGCAAGGCGATGTATATGCTCCCGGACAATAACGGCAATAGCCATACTGGTGCCACCGGCGCGGCCAATGGCTGGGATGCCAAGCCCTGGCTGGATTACAAGGTCCGCATCGAAACCCCGGGCACGTATCAGCTCTGGCTCCGCTGGCGCGGACGGGACGGCAACGCCGACTCCATGTACGCCCAAATCCTCGAACTGAAGGATGGCCCGGGCGGCACGATTGCTGATTGGTACAACTATTTCGGCAACAGCGGAGTGGACTTCAACGGCCAATGGCGTGGCACCGGCGTGTTTGAGGTCACTTCCGCCTCCGGCACCGCGGTCAACACTTCCTGGAGCATCTCCACTGCCGGCGATTACACGATCCGGTTGACGTTCCGCGAGGACGGTTGCGCGGTGGACGCGCTCTGCCTGCAGCTTGAAGGCATGACCGCCCCCAGTAACACCGTCATCCCGGAGTCGCCCCTCCTCGAACCCGGGCCGTTCATCTGGTCTCGTTCGCCGGCCGCCGGAGCGCAGGCCGTTTTGCCACTCACCTCCTTCCAGGTACAGATCCGCGATGGCGCTTCCTTGGCCCTGAGCGCCACCGACCCCAGCTTCCTCCTCAACGGTACCCCGCTCACCTTCACCAAGGCCAAGGTGGGTCAGATCACTACGTTGAACGCGCCATCGACCGGGACGCTGCCTTTCGGGTCGACCAATGAATTGACCGTGACTTACCAGGATACCGCCGCCGTAAATTACACCAACTCCTGGCAATTCGTCGTCTCGACTCCGACGACCATCCCGCCGGCTTTCAAAATGGCCGCTGGCCAGGTGGACACGGCCGCGCCCGGTTTCATCGCGAATATCCACCAGGCGGTCACGTTTGATACCAACACCAGCGCGATCGTCTACAATGTCACTTTCCCTAACACGGAGTATCGAGCCGAAGGCGAGTTGCGCGGCTACTATACCGATCCGGCGACCGGCCAGCCCTATACCAACAACTTTGACGCCGTCGGCGGTCTCTGGCCGCTGTCCTTCGTCTGGGGCGACGGGACGGACCCAGGCTCCAGCCAGCCGGAAACGTGGTTGAACTTTAACATCTACCCGATGCTCAGCGGCGGCACGGACATAGGTAATTTCCAATACGACAGCACCGCGCCGGACTTCTATGGCGGGGTCGACGTCGTTTTCCCTGGTTACGGCCAACGCGTGGACCTGGTCAACACCAACAACATCGCCGCGGAGTTTATCACTTACCTCGACCTCCCCGCCGGCGTCACCAGGCTCGGCGTCAACAGCGATGACGGCTTCCTCGTGACCTGCGGCAAAAATCCGCGCGAACGTTACGACGGCAACAAAGTCATCGTATTGGGCCGCTACGAAGGCGGCCGCGGCGCCAGTGACACCTTGTTCGACGTGCAGGTTGGTGAGGCCGGCATCTACCCCATTCGTGTTCTGTGGTACCAGGGCAACGGCGGCGCCAACCTCGAGTTCTTCAGCGTCAAGCCGGACGGCACTAAGGTTCTCGTCAACAACATTGCCTCGGGCGCTAGGGCCGGCGACCCGTCTTCGATTCGGGCCTATCGCACAGCCACCATCCAGAACGGCGCCGTGGTGGATTTGCTGGACCCCGCTCCGAATGCGACGGGCGTCGCCACCAACTTCACCCTCAGAGTCCAATTGGGCGACAGCCCTCAAGCCACGGTGACTGCCGGCTCCGTCCACCTTTATCTCAATGACGCCGAGGTCGCCCCCGTCACAACGGTGAGCGCCCCGCGCACGATGCTCAGCTATACGCCCTCTCCCGCTCTCGCGGAGGGGACCACCAACACTGCGCGCGTCGAGTTCTCCGACTCGCTCGCCAACTCCGTCACCCAATCCTGGACTTTTGTGATGGCCGTCACCGTCGTGGGCCCGGCGCAAGGCGAGGTCGTCCGCAAGATTTGGGGCACAAACCTCACCGGGACAGCGGTCACGGACCTGACTAACGCCGGCGACTTCACCAACAACGTAAACTATAACATCTACGGCGAGCCGACGATCTTGAATGCCTTCGAGCAGGCGCAGTTTGCCAACCCGGTTTACGACAATTTCGGTGAGCAGTGGGTCGGCTACCTCAAGCCCACCGCGTCGGACTGGTACACCTTCTACCTGGGCTCGGATGACAACTCCGAGCTGTGGCTCAGCACAAACCATCTCGCGGCCAACCTGGTTCGGATAGCCGTGCAGGCCAACTACAACAGCTTCCGGGAGTACCTGACCGGGCGCAATGTGTACCTGCGGCGCTCGTCCCCCATCTGGCTGGAGGCGGGCCAGCGCTACCTGTTTGAGGCCCTCCACAAGGAAGGCACCGGCGGCGACAACTTCTCCGTCGCATGGTGGCGCACCAACGACCCGGCCATCGTCAACGGGTCGGCCTCTATCTCCGGCACCGTCCTGGAGAAATTCGTCGGCGCGGACTTCAAAACCCAGCCGCAATCCGTCACCACATCCAAAGGCAAACCGGTGGTCTTGGCTGCCAGGATCCTGCTTGGCCTGGGTGCCCCCAGCTACCAGTGGCTCAAAGACGGGACCCCGAAACCCGGCGCCACGGCCATGGCCCTGGCTATGGATCCTTCCCAAGTGAGCGATTCCGGGACCTATAAGCTCCGAGTCACAATGAATGGCGTCAATTATGACTCCATGGAAGCTGTCGTGCTCGTCATCGATGACAGCACGCCGCCCTCCGTCGTAAGTGGCGTGGGGATGAACGACCCGGTCCTGAGCACTGCGGGCGGGCCCGGCTACACGATCGCGATCCAGTGCAGTGAAATGCTCAATGCCGCTTCGGTCGCGGCCGCGACGATCACCTTGAGCGACGCCGGCAACTACGTGATGTCGCGGGAGGTGGGCGGGCCCAGCAACAACGTCGTTCTGATCAAAGTCGGCATGGCCCTGCAATCGGCGTTTTCAGTGACTCTCTCGGGTGTCACCGATCCGGCCGGCAATCCTTTGCCGGCCACGCCCATCAGTTGTGCGCTGTCCGCGTTTACGCCGATGGTCCTGGGCACGCCGGGCACCGATCCCATCGACGTCTATGGAACGGTCGCCTACGGTTTGGGAACGGATGGGTTCCTCGTGACCGCCAACGGTGTAGACATCTGGGGCACCGCCGATGCAGGTCACTTCATTTATACAACCTACGCCGGCGACTTCGACGCCAAGGTGCGCGTGGTCTCGCTCACCCGTGCCAATGACTGGAGCAAAGCCGGCATCATGGCGCGCGAGGACCTGACGCCGGGCAGCCGCAACACCATGATCCTGGTGGCGCCAAAACCGTTGAATGACCTCTATAACATGCAGTGGCGCGACGTGGCCAACGCGGCCTGCGGCTCCAAAGCCGATGCCGATAGGCTCCGCGGCGTCACGTATCCGAACGCCTGGCTCCGCCTCATACGCCAGGGCGACATGTTCACCTCGATGCTCAGCACCAACGGCGGCAGTGAATGGTTCATCTATCACCAGTACACGTTCACCGCCAGCATGCCCTCCCAGCTCTACGTCGGCCTGGCCACCACGTCGCACGACAACGTCGTGGGTGACCTCACCACGGCCGAGTACCGTGACTTCCAGGTCGGCCCGTACGTGCCGGCTATCACGCCGCAACTCGGCGGCGTGGCCCGCCTGGCGGACGGCAACATCGGCTTCAACTTCACCGCGGCTGTCGGACAAGCCTACCGCGTCCTGGCCAGCACTAACCTCGCTCTGCCCATCACCCAGTGGACAGTGATCAATCAAGGCACGGCCGCCGCCAGCCCGGTGACCGTGAATGACCTTTCTGCCACAAACTACCCGATACGGTTCTACACCATCGTCTCGCCGTAGCCCTTGCAGGTTAACAGCGCAGGGGGACCGCATTCCGCGGTCCCCCTGCGCGTTTTGTTATGCCTCCTCAGGCGGCGCGCGGACTTTAGTCCGCAGCGACAACCGTCAGCAGTGGGCCGCCGCGTTCCGAACGCGCCGGTTAGTCAGGCATTGCTGCGGGTTGAAGTCCACTTGACATCAGGCCATATCGGTAGCAGAAGCATCTGTGCTCCCGATCGGCTTTGCCGGGAACCTTAGCCGGTCAACGCACATCATAAACCAGATGCAGCAGATATCTAAAAACGCTGGGATCTCAGTGCGGGTGCGGGTGGTTATCTGGTTGCCGGTTCTGGTGCTCGTGTGCATGACCTGTGCGGCGGGGCGCGGCGCGGAACGGGGCTTGGGGCGGGTCACAACCAACCAACCGCCCGCCAGCTCAACGAATTCGGGCTCCCTCAGCATCACGACCAATTACTACCGGTTCGGAGGCACTAACCACTCCCAGATGCGCGCCGCGATGAAGGAGGCTCGGCCCTGGAAGCAAACACAGGTTTTTGACGCCCAAACCACATGGGATGTCCATTCAACCTTTCGCGTCCGCCGGGAGGGAGACCAGTTTGTGTTGGGTTCAGTCGACGTCAGAACCAGGGTCGTGATCACGTTGCCCTGGTGGATCCCGGGCAAACCGGTCCCGCGCGACCTGGTCGAGCGGTGGAACAAATGCGTCGACGGTCTGAGCCGGCACGAGCAGGGCCACCTGGTGTTGGCGAGGGCCGCCGGCGCGGAAGTGGAAAATCGCTTGCGGGCGTTGCCGGCGAGTGGTTCGCCGCGTGAGCTTACCGCGGCGGCCGACCAGACGGTAGTCGCGACGATCGATGAATTCCGCGCGCGGGAACGGAAATACGACGAGGTGACCCGGCACGGCGTGACGCAGGGAGCGGTGTTCCCAATGAGGGACCAGGAGGCGCGCGGGCTTCAGTCCGCAGCTACCCCGGGCCAGGGTGGGCTTTAACGTTCAGTCCGCAGCCGCCCACTGGCCGGGCCAGCCGACAACGATCAGGCCCGCGCCGGACCATTCCAGGTTGAAATACGACCAATCGGAGTTGGTGGGGCGACCGCCGGCCGCGCCGATGCGTTTGCTCTGGCCGGGCGGCAAGGGCGTTTGCAGCGGCCCGTAGTCGTTGCCGTCGGCCGGCGAGCCGTGATTGTGATGCAGCAGGAATTCTCCCTGGTCCGGGCGATCAAGCTGCACGCACTCCAAACGCTGCGCGACCGCGAATGCGCTCCGAACTGCGCGCAGCTTGCTGCCGCTGTCGGTTCGCTAAACAGACACAAGGAATCTCCCCCTCTTCGTCTCGAGGATGGCCGGGGAGAGCGGGCCAATACGGCTATCTACTCTGGGGACACTACCCTAACCGGCGATGAGCCGGCGCAGGTTCTGCCGGCATTTGTTGGTACCCCACGAGATGAAGACCAGGTCGATGAGGATGTCGATCCAGCAGAATGAAAGCGGGCCCGGCAGCACCAGCACGAACAGGATCGTCAGCGCCGGCGCCAGACTCGGCTTCTTTGAGGTCAACGCCAACCCCATCCCGAACCATAGAATCGCGAACAGGTCCGCCACCAGCCGCAGCGAGTATACCGTGCTGAAAAAAACACCGCCCAAACTGGCCATCAGCAAGTCATACTGGCTCTTGGCCAGCGCCGTTCCGACCCGCACCGCGAACGATGCGAATAGCCCCACCACGAACACACCCACCGGCCAGGCGAACGTCAACCACAACGCTTTAATCTGCCCGCGGATGATTTCCTGGTCGGTGAGCGCCGTGGACAGCAACAGCTCCATCGCGCCGCTGCGCCGTGCTTCGACAAAAAATCTGCAGGCCTGGATCGCGAACAGCACCTTCAGCAGAAATCCGAACGGCCGGGTCGCTTCCCCGAGCCAGATCGCGGAGTCCGCCCCGCCAAAAAGCACCAACAAAGCGACCGTGGTCGTGGAGGCCAGGACTATCATCCAGAACAACCAGGGGAAACCCAGTTCGTCTCTTCTAAGCCATTGCACCGGGTTGCCACTAACGCGGGCGGCATGGCCGTCGCAGACTCGCGGGGGCGGACCACTCCGTGCCGCTTCGCGGCGGCCTTTCCGCAGCCAGGCGCGTTCCTGGACCATGCGCGGCAAAACCAGGCTGGCGGCCCCGAGAAACAGCCAGCCCAACAGGTTCGACGCCGCCAGGCTGCCCCAGTAGGTGCCACTGTGCCGGGGATAGAGAATTTCCGCCGAATACACATAGGGATAGAGCGGACTCACCAGGGCCAGCACGGACCAAAAAGCGGGGATTCTTAGCGACCCCACGAATCCGCGCAGCAACGGCAGCGCCGCCACCAACAGCAGCAGCAAGCCCAGCGTGTTCGCCATCGCCCTTTGTGAATCCCGCATGCAGGCCGAAACGCACATGCCCGCCGCGAGCGAAAAGAACAATGTGTTGGCCAGCCCCAGCGCCATCCGCCAGAACTCGGCGCCGACCACCCCTCCGAACAGCATCGGAAGCGCGGTGACCGGCAGCAGCGCCAGCAGGCAATAAAATGCGTTTAACGACTGCGCGATGAACTTGCCCAACACCACGTCGTAACCCTTCAAATCCGTCAGGAACAGCAGGCCAAGCGTGCCTTCGCGTTTTTCCTCCGTCAGCGCGTCCGAGGTCAGGAATACCCCCGCGAGCATCGCCACGCCGAATGCATACCCGGTCAGCATGCTGAACAGGGGATTGCCGACACTGCGGCGGCCCGAGGCCATCACGAACAGCAGCGAGATGAAGGTCAGGCCCAGGCCCAGCACCACCGCCCACCACCGCACCCGGAAGGTACTCCGGCGCCGGGCGGCGGCGCGCAATTCACGCTGCACTATGGGCAGAAAGGTCATCGAGCCCGCCGGTTACTTACCACCGAGCAAGGATTTCCAAAAGCCTCGACGCGCCACATACCGTTCCTGCGCTGCCAGGCGGAACCGGGTCAACAAGAAGTGGCGTGCGCCGGCGGCGAGGGCCACGTCGATGATCAGGCCGCAGAAAAACCACAACGCGAGAAAGAAGTAACCGCCGGGCTCAGGCGGGTTGACACCTTCCATGCCCGCGATCGCGATGAAAAGCAGCACCAACGCGATAACCACCCACGGTAACACCAGCACCCACGCGAGCGTCGTGCTGGTGGCCCGGGACTGGTTTTTGGCTGAGACCCCTTGCCACAAGCCGACCCAATAGAGCGCCGCCAGGTCCAGGATGAACATCACCATCCTCGCGGCGTAGATCCAAATAAAGGAGTTTCGATCCCCCCCTACATCCCCGGCCAGGCTGGCGGCCAGAAACAGCGATTCGAGCCCCAGGACAAATAGCACGGGTCCCAGAAACTGGCGAGATAGCGCCAGCAGTTGCCCGTGCAGAATGTCCCTCACCCCCAGCGTCGTCGACAGCAGTAACTCGAGCGAGCCGGACTTTCTGTCCTCGGCCAACTGGCGTGTGGCCTCGGCCGCAAACCAACAGCGGATGACCAGGCTCAACCCGTACCCGGTGATGAAGTACATGCTGGGGTCGAGCCAGGCTCTCCGGCCTTTGGCAAGACCCCACGCCCACACGCA
This sequence comes from Verrucomicrobiia bacterium, assembly GCA_036524155.1. Classification (GTDB taxonomy): domain Bacteria; phylum Verrucomicrobiota; class Verrucomicrobiia; order Limisphaerales; family UBA8199; genus DATDCV01. The sequence goes on along the minus strand of DATDCV010000578.1, from coordinate 6,162 downwards.
CCCCACCAGCCCCAGGAAACCCCACACCAGCGCGGGCTTGATCCGCACGCGCGACGCGAGCCAGAAAAACGCGTTCTGATCGAGCAACCGCCGGCGGAACGCCAACCGTTCCTCGGGCCGGCCGTAAGTCCACATCTTCCAGCCCTCGCTCCACCGCCGGCCGCGCGGGCCAACCGGGTGGTCTTGCCAATTACGCGGCAGGACCGCGCTGGCCACACCCAGAAACAGCCAGCCCAGCAGGTTGACCACCACCATCGAGACCAGGAAAGGCTCGCGCCCGGCGCGGTACACCTGGTCCAGCGCCGAGTAATAGGTAAAGCCCACGCTGGGCAGCAAAAACGCCGCGTTGGTCATCCGGGCCTTGCCCATGACAACGAGCAGCGAACCGCAGGCCGGCAGCACGGCGGTAAAAAAGAGGACGACGAGGAGGGTCCCGAGCATCGCCTGGTTCGCGGAGCGGCTGAAGGAAGAGACGCAGATGCCCGCGGCCAGCGAAAAGAACAGCGCGTCGAGCGAAAGCAGCGCCAGCCGTGCGAATTCCCCCGGAGTGACGCCGCCCATGAGAATAGGAACGGCGAGCATCGGCAGCACGGCCAGCACCGCATAGAGGGCGTTGACAGAGCTCGCCATGAGCTTGCCCAGGACCACGTCATAGCCCTTGAGGTCCGTCAGGAACAACAGCCCGAGCGTCCCCTCGCGTTTTTCCGCGCTCAGCGAATCGGCGGTGGTCCGCGGCCCGCTCAACAACCCGTAAGCAACCGCGCTGCCGGTCAGGACGTAAAACAGGCCCTGCGCAATCTCCCGCGGGCTTTGGCCTTGCATCACGACAAAAAGCCATAAGCCCAGCGCGATCACCACCGCCCCCGCCCCGGTGCGGACCCAGTAGGTTGAGCGTTTCCGGGAAGCCACTCGCAACTCCCGGGCAACGATAGGCAGAAAGATCATGCGGCGGCGGGCCTCACTTCACCGGTCCCTCACCTCGTCGCCAGGCTGAACCTCTCCGGCGGCGATATCCCCCACCACCTTGTCGTCCAACTGCGGGCCCGTCACCTTGATCTCACCGGTCTTGAGACCGAGTCGGTACACCGACAACCGCTGCTCCAGCGCCGGCAAATGACCGATCGGAAAGCTCATCACGGCAAAGCGCGCCGCCGGATTCACACGGATGACTTTTCCCACCAGCGCGGTCTCCGGCGTCAGGATGAGCTTCTGGCCGGGCTGGGGGCTGACCACCAGCGGCTGTGAGCTGAACACGGGGGGGTTGCGTTTGCCGCGCGCACAACCGAAGCCGGTCAGCAGGGCCAGGGCCACCAGGAGCAGGGTCGGTCGCATACTACGCAGTAGAATCCTGCGGCACAAAAAGGTGTCAACTGCAATCGCAGGATTGAACTCGCGATTTCGATTCCGCATGCTGCCTCCATCGCATGAGCTCCTGGTCTTGCTTTGTGGAAAGGTCTGGTTCGCTAATTATAGGCATCATTATGCTCGCAATTACTTCCCCGGCGGCGCGCGCCGCCGACCTCGCGGGAACCAACCCGCTCCTGGCCGAATGGTCCGCTCCCTTCCAGGTCCCACCGTTCGCCGAAATCAAAGAAGAACATTTCCTCCCCGCGCTCCGGCTCGGCATGGATCGCCAGAAAGAGGAGATCGCCGCGATCCTGGCCGACACCGCTGAGCCCGCGTTTCCGAACACCATCGAAGCCCTCGAGCGCTCCGGCGCCTCCCTGGACCGCGTCACCACAGTGTTTTCCCTGCTGACCGGCGCCGAGACCAACGACAAGCTGCAGGCCCTCGCCAAAGAGCTCGCGCCGCTCCAATCCGCGCATCGCGATTGGATTCTGCTCAACGATGCGCTCTTCCGGCGGATCAACGCCGTCTGGGAGAAACGTGAGAGTTTGCCGATCACCGCCGAGCAACGAATGCTGCTCGAACGCACTTACAAGCGTTTCGTCCGCGGCGGCGCTCGGCTCGACCCGCCAAAAAAGGAGCAGCTCCGCAAAATCAACTCCGAGCTGGCGACGCTGTCGGTGCGTTTCGGCGACAACCTGCTCAAGGAAATGAACGATTACCGGCTCATCATCACGAACCGGGCCGACCTCGCCGGCTTGCCGGACTCGCTGGTCGCCGGCGCGGCCGACGCGGCCCGCAAAGCCCGCCTCGAGGGCCAATGGGCCTTCACGCTCCACGCTCCGAGCCTCTGGCCGTTTCTCCAATATGCCGCCAACCGGGAATTGCGGCGTCAAATCTTCGACGCTTACATCACCCGTGGCAGCCACGGCGACTCGACCGACAACAAAACCGTCGCCTCGCGCACCGCCGCGCTGCGCGCGGAAAAAGCAAAACTGCTCGGCTACGAAACCTGGGCCGATTATGTGCTCGAGGAAAATATGGCCAAAACCCCGGCGCAGGTTTACGCGCTGCTGAACCGGCTCTGGCCGGCGGCGAAGAAGGTCGCCGCCCAGGAAGCGGCCAGCTTTCAGCAGACCATCAAAGACGAGGGCCAGACCTTCGAGCTGCAGCCTTGGGATTGGTTTTATTACGCCGAAAAGGTCCGCCAGGCGCGATTCGCCCTCGAGGAAGAATCTCTGCGCCCTTACTTCAAGCTCGACAATGTGCGCCAGGGCGCTTTCTGGGTCGCCAACCAACTCTACGGCATCTCTTTCACTGAGCTGACGAACCTGCCCACCTACCACCCGGAGGCAAAGGCCTTCGAGGTGAAGGATGCCGATGGCTCGCACCTGGCGGTCTTTTACGTCGATTACCATCCCCGGCCCGGCAAGCGCTCCGGCGCCTGGGCCACCGCGGTGCGCCCGCGCTGGGTCGAAAACGGAAAGTTGATCCGGCCCGCGGTCTTGAACGTCTGCAACTTCTCGCGCCCTTCCGGCGACGCTCCGGCCCTGCTCACTCTCGAGGAAGTCGAGACGCTCTTTCACGAGTTCGGCCACGCACTCCACAGCATCCTTTCGCGCGTCAACTATGCAACCCTCGGCGGCACCCCGAGGGATTTCGTCGAGCTGCCCTCACAAATCATGGAAAACTGGGCGTTCGAGCCTGAGGTGCTCGGGCACTACGCCCGCCATTGGCAAACCGGCCAGCGCATTCCGCCGGAGTTGGTGGAGAAGGTCCATCGCGCCAAGCGCTTCAATCAGGGCTTTAAGACGGTCGAGTACCTCGCCGCGTCACTATTGGATCTGGAATGGCACACGCTGCCCACCACCGCCGAACCCGACGCCGATACCCTCGAACGCATCGCCGTGTCGCGCATGGGCGTCCCGCCCCAAATCGTGCCCCGCTATCGCAGCACTTATTTCCAGCATATCTTCGCCGGCGCGTATTCCTCCGGCTATTACAGTTATATCTGGGCGGAAGTGCTCGACGCGGATGCGTTCCAGGCGTTCAAGGAAAAGGGCATTTTCGACCCGGCGACGGCCCGCTCCTTCCGCCGGAACATCCTCGAAAAAGGTTACACCGAAGAGCCGATGGTGCTCTACGAGCGTTTTCGCGGCCGCCCGCCCGCGGTGGAGCCGCTGCTCGAAAAACGCGGGTTGCTGTAAAGCCCGAAATCCGAACCCGGATGGCCAGAACCTGGCAGGGGAATCGCGGAATCGGCAGCGGAGTGAACGAGGAACACCTCGAGCGCGCGAAGCGTATGGAGTGCGGCCAGCTTGCTGGCGCTTTTGAATGACTGTTGCGCGATCGAGAGCGGGAGCAAGCTCCACGCACTCCATACGCTTCGCGCACTCCGCCGGGCACCGGGGATTCAGCGGTTATTCGGCCATCCTCATGGCCGCGCGTTGAACTCCTCCTTTCGGACTTCGGACTTCGGATTTCGGATCTTCCTGCCCGCCCAGCCTTCTCATCGACAGGTCAGGCTGGCAGGACTCACGCGCTCCGTTGGACCGCCGAAATGCTGTCGGCTTACACCGTTCGGACCGTGCAAGCCGACAATATGTCGGTGCTCTGGACGGACCGGGAGGCGCGGCCCACGGCTACGGCTCGCGGTCGGCTGCTTCCAGCACCTTCAGGATCAGGTCAAAGGACCTATAGAGGTCGGCGCGGCCCCTGAGATCGACGGTGAATCGCGCGTCGGCGTTCGGCCGGGACCGGCTGTGCCCATCCGCAAACAGCACGTCGGCGAACCTTTGCTGGTGGTGGGTCCGCGGAAAAATCCCGAACGTCGCCATGCCGTCCGCGCAAAGAAACTGAGTGTCGATAGCCAACGCGCGAACGGGCAGTCCGTCCCGGTTCCGGCCGAGGTCCTCGAGTTTGCCGGAACCGGGAGCGGCAGGCTGCTGCCCGGGCGCGTCGAAGATCTGCGTGTTGCCGGCGTGGCGGTAGTAGAAACTGCATTGGGCCTGCCGCGTGCCCACGTTCGCGAGCTGGGCGTCGGCGTCGAGTGGTTGATCGGTCCCGGGGCAAAACAGGACCTTAGGCTGCGCGCTCAGTTGCTGGCTCAGCAAAAGTCCCAGGCCAACCGGCGCGCCGCTCCCCAGCGAAATCAGGCTGGTCGGCGCCCCGGTGGACGGATAGAAGTTCATTGGGCTGGTGAAAGCGCTCGCTCTGGGACCGAGGGGAATCTTCCCGCCGTTGTCGCTCGCGTACAGCATGACCGCAACGCCCACCTGCCGCAGGTTCGACAGGCAAGCGGTTTTTCGGGCTTTCTGGCGTGCCGCCGCCAGCGCCGGCAACAGCAGTGACGCCAGCACCCCGATGACGGCAATCACGACCAGCAACTCCACCAGCGTGAACGCTCGACACCCCGCCCTCCGCACAGTCATTTGCATCCGCAACGCCACCTCCCTCACAGCCGGCGCGCGCGGTAATAGCGTTGGCTGAAGTTGGTTGTCATGTCGGTGAGGGCAGTGACGCCGGTGACATTTGTAAAAGTGCCGAGAGTAACCCAGTCGCCCGCGGCCGCGTTAACGTTCGTGGCGGCCTGCAACTCGAACGCGACTCCGGGATCGCTTAACAGCGTGAAAGCGAATTGCGAGTTCGTGACAGTCGGATGGCCCAGGCTCAGCGCTGGCGGTACCGTTTCGACCAGCCGCACGTTGTCCAAATCCCAATAGCCCCCGAGCAGGTCGAAGCCGACGGTCGAAAGCATCTGGATGCCGATGTTCTGCCCTGCCCAGGCATCGCCTTCCTTGACCACCGGCACCTGCACCCGGAAATCGACCAGGTGTGTGTTCGTCGGAAAGACGTCAACCGTGTTCGTGAGGCTGGTGGATGCGACCGCGATTTTGTTGTTCGCCGCATCCCGGTAATAAAGGCTCAGCTCCAGCGTAACCCCGGGCTTCATGTTGCCGCCACCGCCGATCACACCCACGGTGAGATCATAGGACCGGCCCGCCACGAACCTGGCGTTGAAGGCGTGCGTCGGGGTCGTGTTCGTTCCCGAAACCGTATCGTAGTCCTGAAAGAGCGCAGCTCCAGGCAAGGCAAAAAAGAACGCGGCCTGGGCGCCGTCGCAGTTGTCGATGAACTGGCCGGGAAAGGGAACGTTGAAGAATTCCCCCATGAGATACGCCCAGGGAGTATCGGAGTTTTGCGCCGGGTCGTACCAGGCCGGTTGATCGGATTTCTGCCACCCGTCCATCTCCGGACTGGCGTAGGGCGTGACCGCGGGAACGGCCGGCGATTCAAAAGAACTGTTTGGAATGGCTATCGTGTCGGCTTCCGCCACGCCGGTCCAACCCGACAGCAGGCCTGCGCCGATCATGACGCCGCCCAACGCGCGGACAACACAACCTCCGCGATCCTCGAACCTGAGTGAAGTTGTCCTTCTACCAGTAATTACGATGCCTAAGATTTGTTTCATGAATGGTGATCCAACGCAGCCCCGGGCCGCCGCGCAACATAGCACATTCTGGATGCCTGGCACGCGCGAAATGGCATCTCCTTTCGCCGGGGTGCGCCCGGGGACGGGCGCCCCCCGCACGCTGCCCTGACCCATTGCCCGGCGGCTCGCAGCGGCGTATCGCCTCAGTCTTGGGTCGGAGCGCCGATTTCTAATCGGCTTAAGCGAGCCGACGGCCGATGGTAAGCCGAGTGCAACTCGGCGCTCCGACCCAAGACTGAAGGGGTGCGCAGCGGCTCGTCCTGTCTTTGACTTTGACGCCCCCTTTTCCTAGCCTGCCCGCTGCTATGAGAGTCATTCGCTGC